>CBDTXT010000247.1:0-5071 GCA_965364465.1 uncultured Chromatiaceae bacterium | reverse complement strand
GCTTGCCGAGGTCGAGCGGCTCAATGCCCTGGCTGCGAAGGCGCTGACCCGTTACCGGCTGTTGTTACCCAAGGATGACAACGCCTACGACTATTACCGACAGGTGTTGACACTGGATCCCGACAACGCCGAAGCGCACGCAGGTCTCGCCCAGATCGTGCAGAAGTACGGCGAGATGGCGGAGGAGGCACTGACGAAGAACGATCTGCCCAAGGCCGGGCTCTATGTCGGGCGGGCCCTGAGTGTCGACCCGGGCGACGCCGAGATGCTGGCGCTGCGCGATCGGGTCGAGCGGGCGATGGCCGACGCCGAGGCGGCGGAACGTGCAGCGGCGGACCGTGCCACGGAGCAGTCTTCGCAGGAGCCGCGCGCGCAAGAGAACGAGAAACCGGCGCCGAGCGGTCTCGAGCGCCTGATGCGATTCGTCGGGGGAGGGGGCGGCAGCCTGGAAACCGACCCCTGACGCACCTGGGGCACGGTCGGGCAAGCGCGTGTCGGGAGAAGGCCGCGCGATCAGCCGGCCGCGCGGCCTTCTGCGCTAACTATGCCGCGGGGTGAGAAGTCCACCCCGCGGCGGTCCGGATCAGGGCTTGCCGGCGGCCCCTGCCGTCATCACGTCGAGCATCTGCTGGTTCACCTTGATCGCCGTCTCCACCACGTTCGGGGGCAGCAGCTTGCTGTTGATCAGCATGTCGAGGTTGAGCATCATCAGCCAGACCTTGCCCTCGCTGTCTTCGACCATCGAGACACGGCAGGGCATGTAGCTTGAGAACACCGGGTCGGCGATCACCATCAATCTTGCGTCCAGCGGGTTGCAGAACTGGTAGATCGACAGGTGCGGCATTTCCACGTCCTGCTTGGCAAGGAACTGTGACACCTTCTGCTGGGCGACCTTTTTCAGGCCGATCTCTTCGGCCTTGGCGATCATCGCCTCTTCCGCTGCCTCGACCGTCACATCGTCCTGCAGCGCCATCCGCACCACGGTCTGGGCAATCTCGGTGATCTGGATGGTGTCGCTCAGCGGACGAGCGGGCCGCGCGAGACTGGTGCGGTAGATGGGCGGGTTGAACTCGTAGCCTGCCATGACCCTGTCGTCATCGAGTGACGCAAGGTAAGCGGCGAGGTTGATGAAGTCGGTGTCCGCGTAATCCTCGAAGGTGTCGTCTTCCTCGTCGTTCGCATGGACACGGGAACGTTCCTTGAAGTTGCGCATCGTCGTGTAGAGGTAGGCGGTGTGCTGTCCGGCGAGCGGTGGCGCCTCCTTGCTGGGCTTGCCGTAGCCGTCCCGGTTGTGACAGTTCTTGCAGTCGCTGCGGTAGATGTCCTTGCCTTCTTCGACATCGCCCACGTCGGCCCGGATGTTGAACATCTCGTCGGAGCTGAGGTCGATCGACGCGAGATAGGCGGCGACGTCTTCATAGTCGCGCTCGGTGAACTTGTCGATCTGCGATGTGCGGACCATCAGCGGATAGACTCGCGTGCCAGAGACGTAGTCCTTCATCGCCTTGATGATGTATTCGCGGGGCAGCCCGGCGATACGCGGCGATAGCTTGCCGGAGGCACCCTGCCCGTGTGCGCCGTGGCATAGCGCACAGCTCTTGTTGATCATCTGGCCGTTGGCCAGGTCGGCAGCCCAGGCGCCGGTGCCCAGCAGCATCAGCAGCACAGCGACCATGAATGTCTTCTGCATGAAGTCACCCTCGTTAGTGATTGATTGTTCGAAGATGTCGCCCAGCAGTGCTGCGGTAAGGTGGGCGGCCCCGCAGGGCCGCCGCAATTTAACCCTATTAGCGAAATGTAATGTATGATCTGGCGCAAGTATTTTGTCGTTTTTCGCCGGCCATCGGGCCTCGAAGCACCCGCCGGGTCGAAGCGCAGGATTTTCCCCGGTCTGTCACGGCAGCGCAGTGCATCGACCAGGAGCAGCCAGTCGATAAGCTGCATCGATTGAAGATGTAGGGGTCATAGTTGCGGATGACGCTTTCGGCCCACAGTTGCATTGCGCGGTCCGGCTGGTCCAGCCCGAACGCAGCTTGGCGACGTCCGACGGATCAATGTACTGGATCGCGCCCTCCCGGACCCGGGGCCCGACCCTGCGGAAGCCCTGGATGCGCAGCACCTCGCGCCGAGACTGGCGTGGAAAAAAACCGGTGGTGTTCACTGCGCGGACTGTCTCTACCCGACCCGTTCTACGTCCAACCCTGGCTGCATGCCGTACGATCCTTATGACTGGGGTGGTATTCTCGAAGTGTCAGGCGCTGCGCTCGGTAACGTCGTATTGTTGAGGATACCGCGACGCCGGAATCAACTTGGGGGTGTCTCGATGGGTTGGCGGCCGCTGGTCACGGGGATGGTTATGCTGTGGGTGCTCGCCGGCTGTGCGGGCCTCGGGGGCCACCGTGAGAGCCCTCACGTGAACATATCGGCGATTCGGGTCATCGAGGCGACGCCACTGGAGCAGGTCTACGCGATCACGCTGCGGGTCCAGAACCGCGCCGGGCGTGAACTCGCGATCCGCGGTGGCAGCTTCGACCTTTCGCTCAACGGCAGGGACTTCGGCTCTGGTGTCACCGACCAGCAGGTCACGGTGCCGGCATATTCGGACGCAAAGATCGAAGTGCGGATGGTCAGCACGCTGTTCAGCTGGGTGCGACTGTTCCAGGGCCTGCCGGCGCGCGAGGGAAAACCGCTGGAGTACGAAATCTCCGGCCGGTTCTCGGTCGACGGGGGCATCGGCAGCCAGACGTTCCGCGACGCCGGCGAGATCGAGTTGCCGCGCAACGACCTGACCGGTCCGACACCGGGGACCTGAGGCTGCTCGTCTGCGGTGGCCCTGCGATACGCGGCCCGTCGAGTCGAGTGGCGCCGGGCGCCCGCTCAGGCGATACGATGTCCGACGAACTTGCTCATATCGTCGAGGATTTCGCGACCGCGGCGGAAGCCCAGGCCACAGGCCTCCCAGACATAGAACACGCCGGCCTGGTAGTGATTGCCCGCGGCATCCTGTGCGAATCGGGCGCGCTCCTGGTAGACCGGTTTGTGATGGGCGTAGGGACCATCGGTGCTGGCCAGTGTCGTGCCGTCGGCGCCGATCAGCAGCGTGTTCGCGCCTTCGCGTCCGAACAGCTTCTTGCAGACCTGCTCGACGCCGTGCAGTGGGGCGAAGTCGGTGCGCAGCAGGTAGGGCGAGTCCGGGAACATGTCGTACAAGACCTTCATGATGCCCTTGCTCTGAAACAGCAGCGTGTAGGCCGGATTGAGTATCCGGGCCCTGCCTTTGCCGCTCATCTTGCCCAGCATACGGGTCAGTTCGAGTTCGTCCGCGGCGATGTCCTCCCACGGGAACAGCTTGAACCAGAAGTCGGCGAGCTGTGCGTCCTTGTTGAAGACCCCCTCTTCGGCACTGAAGCCGGCCTCGTGCAGATAGCAGAAATCGGTGTAGAAGCCGGCCTCGCGCGCGACCTGCTGCAGATATCGCACCGTGCGCTCGTCCTCTGGCAGTGCGTCGGCGCTCGAAAACAGCAGCTTCTGCTGCGCATAGCGGCTGGCGAACTCGTCCGGCGGTCGGTCCCCGGTGACCAGGCGCCGAAAATTCTCCATCAGCATCTCGTGCAGGTTGTTGAACTGGCGGGTCTCGTCCATGCCGTTGGCCTTCAGCAGCGCCCACTGCACGATCGAGGTCTCGAACAGGCTGGTCGGCGTGTCGGCGTTGAACTCGATGAGTTTGATCGGCAGGCCGTCGAGGCCACCGGCGAGGTCGAAGCGGCCGTAGAGGTGCAGGTCGTCGCGTCCCCAACTGTCTTCGATCATTCCGACCAGGTTCGAGGGGATGCCGAGCTCGAGGTACAGCTGCCGGTCGATCACCTGTTGCGCCGCCTCGACGTACATGTCGTAGAGTGCATTCGCAGCCGCGTAATAGGCCTCGGCCTCGGCCTCACTGACCTCGACCAGCGAATCATCGATATAACTGCTGCCGTCCGGGTCGGTGTGCCAGGTCATGCCGATGTCTTCGAGGACCGCCTCGCTCAGCGGGGCGACGGGCAGCGTGCCGCTCATGCGTCCGACGCCGTCGCTGCCGAAGCTGCCGCTGGACGAGGAGCGGCTGCTGCCGCCGAAGAAGCCGGTGCGTGGCTGGCTCCTTGCCGCGGTCTGCGTTCTGCCCGGCTGAGAGATGGCCGCCGTCGGCCGCCCGCCGCCGTAGGTCTGCTGCGTACGCTGGAAATTCGCGTTGCCGGCCAGTCGGTTCGCCAGCATGCCGCCGATCAGCGAGCCGGCGGCCGCGGCCACCAGCATTTCTCCCATCGACAGCCCGCCGGCGGTCATCGCTGGGGCTTCCGTCAGCCGCGAGGTGCCCGCCTCGATGCGTGCCGCCTCCTCGGCGGCAATCGCCTTGAGTTCGGCCTCCGAAATAAAGCGCTCGCTGCCGTCCGGTGCGCGAAGGATCGCCCGGGTGGGACCGTCGGTCGGATGCTTCTCCACCAGGCGGTACGTGTCCGGTGCGCTGCCGGTCTGCTCGATGACCATGAAGTAGGGCTGTTCGATCCCGCTCGACTGCGAGTTCCCGAAGCCGCTGCCGTTGGGCGCAGTCGGTCCCTGGTCGCTGCAGCCCTGCAGACTGGCGATCACAGCCAGGCCCAGGCTGCCGGCAATCGAATAAGAAACGGCCTTCTTGATATGGCGCATGCTAAGTCCCCCCGCGACACGAGCTCGCTCGACATTCTACGGCACGGCCGCCGGACGGCATGCCGCACGTTGCGCAGGGTTGTCGGTCGTCCCTATCGCCGCTTACCCGCCCGTCGCAATTCGGGCATAATGGCAGGCTCAGTGGCGGTCCCGTTGGTCTCCCGCGACAATAGATTGTGAACCCGGTCAGGCCCGGAAGGGAGCAGCCGCAGCAGTCGACTTGTGCGCCGGGAACTGCTGGCGGGGCCGCCGCCCTCGATTTGCAGCGAATGGCACTTGCGCCCCGGCGCGCTTTCGAGTGCCCGCTGGCACCGTCGGTCCCTGGTATCGCTAGCCGCGCAGATCGGAAGAGCACACGTCTGAACTCCAGTCACGTTTCGGAATCTCG
>CBDTXT010000246.1:0-5076 GCA_965364465.1 uncultured Chromatiaceae bacterium | reverse complement strand
CGCGTTCCTGTGGCCGCGGACGTCGCTGAGTGGCGGACGGTCCGTTGCCGAGCTGGTGCGTGAGCGGGTGCTGGGACTCAACCTGCCGCACGAGGCCTCGACGGTAGCCGGTCAGGTCACCGTCAGCTTCGGGATCGCCTCTTCGGATCATGCCTTCGTCGACTCGCCCGCCGAGCTGCTACGGGCATCGGACATGGCACTGTACGAGGCGAAACGCCGCGGGCGCAATCAGATCGCGGGCGTCGTCGGGCGGCCGGAGGTGAAGTCGAATCCGGGCGCAATCTGAGCGCAAGGCCAGCGTCGCAACCGCACGGGCTGCCAGACTCCGGTGCCGGCCGTGATCCGCTTCCTGTTGCTTGCACTGGGACCTAAGAACAGCACGGAGTGCGCGGGTCGAGTCGTTGACTGCATGGAGCCGATAACGAGCCCTGACCGGTGCGGGGTCGATTCCCGATACTGACTATGATTGAAAATGTTCGGACGTTCGCTGAAATTTTGCGCAACGCGGCCGATACGTCCCGCCAGATGCTGTAATCTCCGATCTGTCTCAATCCATAACCTGTGAGCTGTAAACCATGACGTCCAAGGTGCCACCGCACGGCAGCGACCTGTTGGTCAATCTGCTGGTCGAACCCGAATATTCCGAGGAACTCAAGAACGTCTCCGGGGGTTATCCCTCGCTGACCCTGTCGCAGCGCCAGATGTGCGATCTCGAACTGTTGATGAGCGGGGCCTTCACCCCGCTGCAGGGCTTCATGGGGCAGGCGGCCTACGACTCGGTCGTCGAGACCCTCAGTCTGCCGGACGGTGGGGCCCTGTGGCCGATACCGATCGTGCTGGACGTGACCGAGGCGTTCGCCGAGAAGCTCGCCGTTGGCGACCGTGTGGCCTTGCGCGACGGCGAGGGCTTCATGCCCGCGGTGCTGACCGTGGAAGACATCTGGCGGCCCGATCGGCAGCGCGAGGCGGAACTGGTCTACGGCACCGGAGACGCTGCGCACCCGGGCGTGCGCTATCTGACGAGCTGCGTCAACCCGGTCTATGTCGGGGGACGCATCGAGGGCGTGCAGGCGCCCATGCATCACGACTTCGAGAACCTTTGGGACACGCCCGAGGAAATGCGGGCCTTGTTCGGCAAGCTCGGTTGGCGTCAGGTCGTCGCCTTTCAGACCAGTAAGCCGATCCACCGCCTGCAGCGCGAGATCACGTTGAAGATCGCCAAGGAACTGCAGGCGCATATCCTGTTACACCCCACTGTCGGCATGACCAAGCCCGGGGACCTTCAATACTATGCGCGGGTGCACTGCTATCAGGCAATCCGGCGCTATTTTCCGCACAATCTCGCGATGCTTTCCCTGCTGCCACTGGCGATGCGCATGGCCGGTCCACGCGAGGCCCTCTGGCATGCGGTCGTGCATCAGAACTACGGCTGCTCCCACATGATCGTCGGCCCCAAGCATGCAGCGCCCCCAGGTGTGGCCGGCGAAGAGGCCCCCTTCTACGACGCGCAAACGTCGCGTGCGCTGATCGATCAGCATGCCGATCGGCTGGCGATCGAGATCGTGCATGTCGAGGCTCACCGCTACGTGCCGAAAAAGCAGCGTTTCATGGGCGTCTCGGAAATTGCCGCGCAGGGTGTCGAGGGTGTCGAGTACACGGATGCGCAGCTGAAGGCCGACCTCGCGATGGGCGAGGAGCCGCCGGAGTGGTTCAGCTATCCCGAGGTCGTGGCCGAGTTGCGCAATGTCTATCCACCACGCAACCGTCTCGGATTCACGCTGTTCTTCACCGGGCTATCCGGTTCAGGGAAGTCGACACTGGCGAAGATCGTGTACGGCAAGCTGGTAGAGGGTGGTCGTCGCCCCGCGACCCTGCTCGACGGCGATATCGTGCGTCAGAACCTTTCAAGCGAACTCGGCTTTTCGAAGACCCATCGTGACCTCAACATCCGGCGCATCGGGTATGTCGCGAGCGAGATCACGAAGAACGGTGGCATCGCGATCTGTGCGCCGATTGCGCCCTATACGGAGACCCGGCGTGCGGTGCGAGAGATGATCGAGGAGCGCGGTGCGTTCATCGAGGTTCATGTCGCGACGGCGCTCGAGGTATGCGAGGGGCGTGATCGCAAGGGACTTTACGCGAAGGCCAGGAAGGGCTTGATCCCCGAGTTCACCGGCATCAGCGATCCCTACGAGGTGCCGGAACACGCCGAACTGGTCATCGACACAGCGGATTCGACGCCAATGGAGGCAGCGCAGGAGATCTACCTGTATCTGCTGAGAGAGGGATACATCGACTCCTGAATTCAGCCGGCCGGCCCGGCGTCGAACGCGCAAAGCAAAGAGCCCGCGATTCGCGGGCTCTCTTGGTGTCTGCGCATCGGTCGCTCAGTGGGCCTTCTTGACCTCGTCGAACGGTTCCCGCTCCGACTCGGTCGGTTCGACAAGATGGTCGCGCGGACTCCAGATGCCGTCGCAGCGGTCTTCCTCGACAGGCTGTAGCGTGAGCAGGGTCCAGATCGCGGCGATGGCCCACATGGCCAGTCCCAGTCCAATCGTATACCAGCTGATACCGGGCTCGCTGGTTGGCCCGCCGAGAAACCCATACACAACGCTCACGAGACCGAACAGCCAGAAAACCGTGACCGGCGCGGCGCAACTGGTGCCGCAGCCATATCGGCAGGCGCCTACCGGAGGCAGCAGCGCCGAGGTCATGTACCTTTTCATCCCCATGCTTACCCCATCCTGTCGGTCATTTTTTTTGGTTCTGCTTTTAAATTATTAGCATGGCCTACCGGTCGCAGCAAGCATCGCCGGATGCAGCCGTTTTCTTTGCTGCATAGGCACTTACGCGCGCAGTCTGTCCGGCAGGTGGGGGCGGATCGCGTCCACCATCGAGCGGTGCAGGCGGACCCCGGCGGTAATCACATTGCCGCTCTCCAGGTGCCCGCTGCCACCGCGGATATCGCTGACGACGCCGCCAGCCTCCTGGACCAGCAGCGCCCCGGCCGCAAAGTCCCATTCCGAGAGTCCAAGCTCCCAGAAGCCATCGAGCCGTCCGGCTGCGACGTAGGCGAAATCGAGGGCGGCCGATCCGGGGCGTCGGATGCCGGCCGTCTCCCGGGCCAGGTCCTTCAGCATACCGAGGTAGGCATCCATGTAACGCTGGTCCCGAAACGGGATCCCGGTGCCGAGCAACGCGCCCTTCAGGCCCTTTTGGTCGGTCACCCGCAGACGCCGGTCGTTGAGCAGCGCGCCGCCGCCACGCGTCGCGCTGTACATCTCGTCACGCACCGGGTCGTAGATTACCCCGGCCTCCAGGCGCCCCCGTTGCTTGAGCGCGATCGAGATTGCGAACTGGGGAAAGCCATGCAGGTAGTTCGTGGTGCCGTCCAGCGGGTCGATTACCCACTGGAAATCGTCTTTGCCATGCGCGCCACTCTCCTCGGCGAGTATCGCGTGGCTCGGGTAGGCCCTGCGTATGACGTCGATGATGGCTTGCTCGGCGTTACGGTCGACCTCGCTGACAAAGTCGTTCACCTGTTTCTCCGACACGGTCAGCGTGTCCAGGCGATGAAACGAGCGCATGATGACGCTGCCGGCCTGGCGGGCGGCGCGCACGGCGATGTTGATCGTGGGATTCATGACATACCGGAGCCGATCCGGTCCCGCTGGTCGAGGCGAAGGTTCATGGGCAAGGCTATCGAGTGCATCTTCGGGAAGGGTGGGCCGTGCCGTCGGACCTAGCCAATCGGCTGCGGCCGGTTGCTGTCCGTCGGGTGTCGTGTTTTGCTCTATCTGAGCAGGCGCGTGAAGATACAGGAAATGCGGGCGTGCGGAAAGACGAGGGTCGGTTCGACCGGCGATTTTGTTAAGCTTCGTCGCGATGATCGCAGATACGCGTATTGTGATGGTTCATACCTCGCACCCGGGTAATATCGGTGCGGCGGCCCGGGCGATGAAGAACATGGGCCTGCGCCGATTGTGCCTGGTGCGGCCACATGATTTTCCGAGCGATG
Organism: uncultured Chromatiaceae bacterium; assembly: GCA_965364465.1. Lineage (GTDB taxonomy): Bacteria > Pseudomonadota > Gammaproteobacteria > Chromatiales > Chromatiaceae > Thiosocius. The sequence goes on along the minus strand of CBDTXT010000246.1, from coordinate 1,058 downwards.
CGGCGCGCGCACGTGCGGTCGGCGCCGATGACGTGCTGAGTGATGCCCGGTTGGCCGACACGCTGGCCGAGGCGGTTGCCGACTGCCGGGTCGTGATCGGTGCCAGCGCGCGCCTCCGATCGGTGCGCTGGCCTTTGCTGACACCGCGTCAGGCCGCGGCTTTGGCCGCCGCCGAGGCCCCGGACTCGCCGGTATCGGTCGTGTTCGGGCGCGAGAGTTCCGGTCTAAGCAACGAGGAGCTGGATCTTTGCACGCACTTGGTGCATATACCGACCAACCCCGATTTCAGTTCGCTGAATGTCGCGATGGCCGTACAGGTCATTGCGTACGAGTTGATGCTGGCGTCCGGTGGCGCTTCGCCTGCGCGGGAACACGACGGCGACGTGGCCAGCAACGCGGAGATGGAGGGCCTGTTCCAACACCTGGCGCAGGCGCTCGACGATATCGGCTTCACGGACGAACGCCGCTCGCAAAAGTTGATGCGTCGCCTGCGGCGCCTGTTCCATCGTGCCGCGCCGCAGAGCGACGAGGTGAATATCCTGCGCGGTATCCTGAGTGCCGCGCAGGGTCGCAAATCGATGCGCCGCGAGGACGGCGATTGACCGGCTCCCCCGGCTGGTCGGCTTGGATGCGATTTAGTACAGTGGCGGGCCATCAGCCAGCAGTGGCGGCTTAAGCGATGTTCGACAAGGTTCGGGAAGATATCCGCATAGTGTTCGACCGCGACCCGGCCGCGCGCAGCACCCTGGAAATCCTGACCGCCTACCCTGGCCTGCATGCGGTGATGTTCCATCGGCTGGCGCACTGGTTGTGGTTGGCCGGGGCCAAGTGGCTGGCTCGCATGGTGTCGCATCTGTCGCGCTGGCTCACCGGGATCGAGATACACCCCGGGGTGGTGATCGGGCGGCGCTTTTTCATCGATCACGGCATGGGCGTCGTGATCGGCGAGACGGCAGTGATCGGCGACGACTGCACCCTTTACCACGGCGTCACCCTGGGCGGCACGACCTGGCAAAAGGGGAAACGCCACCCGACCCTGGCCAACGACGTGGTCGTTG
>CBDTXT010000245.1:0-5084 GCA_965364465.1 uncultured Chromatiaceae bacterium | reverse complement strand
CAGGCAGTCTCAACCCGGGCATGAGCGGCGGCCCGACCTTCGACGACCGGGGCGTCGTCGTCGGCATCAATGTCGCGACCGCAAGCAACGACATCAGCTTCATCGTACCGACCCGCTACCTGCAGCCACTGATGACGCGACGGCCGATTTCGGCCGACGCGCTGCTCGGGGACATCACCCGACAGATCCGCGATTACCAGACGAACTATGTGGACCGCATCAGCGGGGCCGTCTGGCAACCGACCTCGCTCCGCCAGATGCAGGTGCCGGGCGCCGTCTCGCCGACGATCCGGTGCTGGGATGCCAGCCCCAAGCTCGAGCCGGAAGTGCTTTACCATCGCCTGAGTATCCGATGCAAAAACGAAAACGACATCTTCCTCACCGACCGGCTCGAGGTGGGCAGGGTCGTCTATGAGTACCTCTGGATCGAGACCGATCAACTCGAACCACTGCAGTTCTATCGTCTCTACCGCGCGCTGAACAAGAGTCAATTCGGGGGTCGTGCCACTGAAGACGACGTCGGTCGATTCAGGTGCGACACCCGTTTCGTGGACGTGAATGGCCAGGATTTCAAGGCAACTCTGTGTGCGCGCGATTACAAGAACTATCCGGGACTGAGCGATGTGCTGTTTACGGCGGCGATGGTCGGCAAGGCGAATGTCGGATTTATCTTCAATCTGGATCTATCCGGGACGGATTTTGAGGCAGCCCGTCGCTTGATCTTGCGTTTCCTCAGAGAGATAAAATGGCAGCCTTGATCGTCGAAGTCCAGGGGCGACACGGCAGCCGGTACTTCCGAGTCGACAAAGATGTAGTGCGCGTCGGACGGGCATTTGACAACGACATCATTCTGCAAGACCCGACAGTTTCGCCTTATCATTTCACTCTGAGCAAGACACCGGTCGGCGACTATGAGCTACATTCGCTGGCCGACGAAAATGGTGTTCGGGTCGCTCACCAGAAGCTATCGAGCCCCCTACGACTAACCCGGCTGCCACTCGAATTCGATGCCGGGCGGACACGCATAAGTATCCATGACACCTCGCAGCCGGTCGCGCCGACGCGGCTGATCGGCTGCCGCAACGGCGGCACGTGCCTGTTCGGGCACTGGGGATGGGCCCTCGCAATGGGGGCGATCATGCTGTTGCTGAGCGCATTTGACAACTATCTTTCCACCTATGAAAGACTGACTTGGGACTCGTTCTGGAGTGATCAGGTGGTGATCACGGCCGGCGCTCTCGCATTGTCATTCGGCTTGCTGGTGATCAACCGAATCACTTCACACCGATGGGACTACCCGGCCTCGCTTAGCTTCGTCAGCCTGATGCTGATCGTCGGGTTCCTACTCGACCAGCTGATCCCGTTATTGGATTATTTCTTTACCTCGGCGCTGCCCGGCCATTTGATAAGCGGCATCTGGTTCCTTGTCGTATTGCCCTACGCCTTGGGCTGGTTTTTGATCAGCTTGCATCACGGGAATAAACTGAGCAGCATCTTGTTCATCATTCTTGTGCTCTCCCCGGCCGCGTATATTCAAGTCAAAGCGGCAGTCACGCACTACGATCTTTTCGAAGGCTTCAGCAAGAGGGCATTCTACAGCAGGGCGCTGTATCCATGGGACAATCGCCTGAAGCCGACGATTTCTATTGATGATTATGCCGAGATCGATATGCAGCGGGAATCAGGCAACGCGATGATTCATCGAAGTCCATTGGATCGACAGTAAATTAAACGAGCGCGACCGTTGCATTATTGTCGGCCGCTCGTTATATTTCGCAACGGTAGGCAGCTCTACTTATTTAATCCCCCGATCAGAAGGGGCATTGGCAAGAATCTATTTTGGAGTCCATGAATGGCAAGAAAGACGTTGTCGGAGCTGAGCTCTGACGAACTTTATCGGTTGGCTCAGGAACGCGAAGAACAGGAAGAACTCGAAGCGAAAGAGGCCGTTCGCGCCCAGCTCGACGAACTGCGCAAGAAGCGGCGTGCAACCATTGCGCGTCATCGCAAGGAACTGGCGGCGATCGACGCCGAGATCCGCGGCCTCGGCGGGCGCACGGCGCGCGGCAAGCGTCGCAGTGCCGGTGACGGCAGCGTCACGGAGAACGTGATGCAGATCGTCAGCCAGGCGAAGAAGATCTCCACCAAGGAGATCAAGACCGAACTCGAACAACGGGGTGTCGTGGCCAATAACCTGGCACAGACGCTGGCCTACCTGAAGCGACAGGGCAAGGTCACCTCCCCGTCGCGCTCGATCTACTCGCCGGCCTGACCCACGCCGGCAGCTGACTACCCCGCCCCGTCGCGGGGCAGCCAGCGCCTCACCACGCAGACCCAAGGCGTGCCCCGGCACACCGGGCCCGGATTGTCGACGCCCGCCCACTGCGGTAGCGTTGTTCAAATACGCACCGGAGACCTACCGCATGCACCTGCCCCGGAGCATTCGCCTGCTGATCGCGATGGCCATGCTGGTCCTTGGCCTGGGCGCATTGTTGCTGGTGCTGACGCTCAGCGAGGCCACGCTGAACATCCAGGCCCGCCTGCAGGCGGCACCCGCCTGGCTCAGCTACCTCTGGTGGGGCCTGCTGGCGGTCGGCAGCCTGGCCATCACCTGGCTGATATGGCGCGTGCTGCGTCCAAGACGCCCCAAGGTCAAAGCAGCTGACGCGCAAGATGCCCCGGCGGCCCCCACCGTCGAGGAAGTAACCGAGGCGATCGAGAAGGCCCGACAACTGGGCAGCGATGTCACGGCCGCGCAGCGTGAACTCGAAGAGCTGCAGCGGCGACGCGAGGCCGGCGAGATCCATGTGGCGCTGTTCGGCGAAGTCTCGACCGGCAAGTCGGCCCTGGTCCGTGCGTTGCTGCCGGACGCCGACGCGCAAAGCGACGTGCGCGGCGGAACGACCCGGGAGCTGACCCGCTACCGTTGGCTGAGCCCGAGCGGTGACGTACTGCAGATCACAGACATGCCGGGCACTGCCGAGGCCGACGGCACGCTCGACCGGCTGGCTGTGGACGAGGCGACACGTGCGCACATCGTTGTGTACGTTACCGACGGCGATCTGAACCGCGCCCAGCATGCAGCCCTGGAGGCCCTGCTGGCGTTGCGCAAACCGCTGATACTGGTGCTCAACAAGACCGACCGCTACACCCCGGAGGACACCGCTCGACTGGCGCAACGGCTGCAGGGCCTGGTCGACGGGAAGGACAACGCGGAACTCGTCCTGGTATCTGCGGGCGGCAGCCGCGAGGTGCTGCTGGAACTGCCCGACGGCAGTGAACGGTTCGAGGCGCGGCCGGTCGCGCCGAAGGTACAGGCGCTCGCCATCGCTTTGCAGCGGATGGTCGACGGCAACCAGGAAATTCTCGAGCGCTTGCGCGACAGCGCCACCTTCGTACTCGCCTCACAACACGTCGACCAGGCGCTCGCCGCGGCGCGACGGGAGCGGGCAGAAAAGCTGGTCGACGGCTACTCGGCAAAGGCGGTGGTCGGTGCGATGGCCGCAATCACCCCGGGATCCGACCTGCTGATCCAGGGCTTTCTCGGCACACAGATGGTGCGCGAGCTGGCCGAACTCTACGGCACCAAGGTGAGTAAGGTGGATACCGAGCTGCTGCTGAAGCTGGTCCAGCAGCATGTGGGCAGGGCGCACACGCTGCTGCTCGCGGTGGCGGGCAATGCCCTCAAATCGTTCCCGGGCGTGGGCACGCTCGCCGGCGGTGCAATGCATGCGGTCGCCTATGGCATCATCTTTCGTACGCTGGGCCGTGCGCTGAGCACCACCTTGGAGACGCGTGGCGAACTGCATCCACGGCAGACCGCCCGACTGTTCGAGGAGAAACTGGGTGAAGATCTGGAAACGCCTGCGCGAGGCCTTGCCCGAGTGGTTGTCGAGAGGTTCCGCTCGGCCGACAGGCGCTGAGGCGGACGGCGACACGCATCTCGAGCTGGCCCGCGAGAGCCTGCGCGAGCTGCTGCAGGACGAGCGCGTGCCGGACGACATCCGCGAGGCGCTCGGTGATGACTACCGGCAGGTCGAGTCCATGCTCGAGAAGCTCGAGCATGGGCATGTCCATATCGCGGTGTTCGGCCGGGTCAGCGTCGGGAAGTCCGCGCTGGTCAATGCGCTACTCGGTGAACAGCGTTTTTCGACCAGCCCGCTGCACGGCGAGACGCGCACCGTCCAGAGCGGCCAGTGGAATGAATTCCGCGACGGCAATGTGTTCCTGATTGACACGCCCGGCATCAACGAGGTCAATGGAGAGACGCGCGAGCGGCTCGCGAAAGAGGTGGTCAGCCGCTCCGATCTGGTGCTGTTTGTCGTCGACGGCGACCTCACCCAGGCCGAGATCGGGGCCTTGCGCGTCCTCTCGCGGCTGCAGCGCCCATTGATCCTGGTGATGAACAAGGTCGACCGCTACAACGCCAAAGAACGCGAGCAGTTGCATGAGGCGCTGCTGGCGCACAGCGCCGGCTTGGTAAACCCGAACAATCTGATATTCGCGGCTGCCCAGCCTGCGCCGCAGTGGGTGATTCAGGTCGACGCGGACGGCAATGAAACAGAAGAGCAACGCCAGCGGCCACCGGACGTGGAAGCGTTGAAGGAACACCTCTGGACAATGCTGGAGCACGAAGGCAAGACGCTGGCCGCACTGAATGCGTCGATGTTCGCCGGCAATCTCAGCGACCGGGTCGGCGACCGCATACTGGGCGCGCGCCGCATGATCGGCGAAAAGATCATCCGCACCTGGTGCATCGCCAAGGGCGTCGCGGTCGCGATCAATCCGGTACCGGTCGCGGACCTGGTCGCCGCCGCGGTGGTCGACGTCAGCATGGTCGTGCACCTGTCACGCGCCTACGGCCTGCCACTGAGCCGCGCCGAGGCCGGCGGGCTGGGCAAGGCGATCGGCACCCAGATGCTGTTGTTGATGGGCACGGTGTGGGCGGGGCATATCGCGGCCTCGGCCCTGAAACTCGGCACCGGCGGGCTGTCCGCCATCGTCACCGGCGGCGCCCAGGGCGTCGTCGCCTATTACAGCACCTACGTGGTCGGACGCGCCGCCGAGCAGTACCTGGCCAACGG
>CBDTXT010000244.1:0-5089 GCA_965364465.1 uncultured Chromatiaceae bacterium | reverse complement strand
GAGATTCCGAAACGTGACTGGAGTTCAGACGTGTGCTCTTCCGATCTGGCGAAATTCTCGAACAGCTGATCGGCGTCCAGCAGTGCGACATGCAGCGGCGGCACCAGCGACATCAGGCGCGGTTCCTCGGCGTTTGGCCAGAGCACCAGGCTACCCGACTCCGCCAGGCCCGCCAGGCTGCCGGTGATCGCAAAATCGATGCCATCGAACAAACGGCCCTTCCACTGGTCGATCGTCTGGTCGTAGCGACTCAGTTCGAACGCGTCGGAGGCAGCCTCCGCGAACTCCCTGGCGATCGGTCCGTTGCCGACCAGTGCGCGGCGCATGCCACGCTGCGGTAGTTCAGCGTTGACCCAGTCGACCCAGTCTCCGCGCGCCATCCGGTGTACCTCGCCGCGTACCGCCCGCATGCGCGCGCTGAACTCCGCGATACGGCGCTCTCGGTCCCAGTCCAGCGGCTTGCGATAGGCCGCGGGTTCCGGCACCTGGCGCGGGCGATTGCCACGCAGTCGCTCGAGAATCCTGTTGCGCGTCTCACTCATCACCGAACCCCTCGCGCTGGGCCAGTTCACGCAGCGTGCGCGCTGCCGGCCGCGGTGCGCTGCGGTAACGGGTCCAGCCGCCCAGACTGGCCGGCGTCATCCACCGCAGCCGGGTGGCCGCGAACGTGAACAGGCGGTAGAGTCGGGGCCGACTGTACAGTTGCTGCCACAATCGCCAGGCACCGGCCTCGCCGGGTTTGCGCAGGCTGCCCCGCCCGCTCAGCGGGGTGGTGCTGCGGTGCGCGTTCACCGCTTCGGCGCGCAGGCGGTTGATCAACCTGGGCAGCGGGATCTCGACCGGGCAGACCTCGCCGCAGGCGCCGCACAGGGTGCAGGCCGATGTCAGGGTGCCGACCTTGTCCAAGCCGATGCGCTGCGGCTCCAATGCAATGCCGATCGGCCCCGGGTAGACGGTCCCGTACGCATGACCGCCGAGTTGCACATAGACGGGGCAATAGTTGATGCAGGTCCCGCAGCGGATGCAGCGAAGGGTGTCCAGCAGCTCTTCGTCGACCCGAATGCGTGAGCGCCCGTTGTCCAGTAGCACCAGGTGCACCGCCTCGGGCCCGTCCAACTCACCGGGCTGGCGTGGCCGGCTGATCATGTTGAAGTAAGTCGTGATCGGCTGCCCGGTGGCCGACTTGGTCAGTATCTCCAACAGTGGCGGGACATCGGACAATTTCTCGACCACCTTCTCGACGCCGGTGATCGCGATGTGCAAACGCGGTGCCGTGGTGCTGAGCCGTCCGTTTCCCTCGTTTTCCACCAGGCAGAGTGTGCCGGTTTCCGCGACCGCGAAATTGACGCCGGAGACGCCGGCGTCGGCGCCGGCGAACTTTTCGCGCAGAATCAGGCGCGCACTCTGGGTCAGCTCGTCGATGTCTTCGGTGTAGGGGATGTCGGGGTAGAACTGCCGGAACAGTTCTGCGACCTCGCGCCGGTTCTTGTGGATCGCCGGGGCGACGATATGCGACGGCGGTTCCTGGGCGAGCTGAATGATGAATTCGCCAAGGTCGGATTCGATTACCTCGATGCCGCGAGTCTCGAGGTAGCGGTTGAGTTCGGTCTCTTCCGACACCATCGACTTGCCCTTGACCACCGTGCGGGCGCCGGCGTCCTCGAGGAGGCCGTGAATGATCTTGTTGGCCTGCTCGGGTGTCTCGGCCCAGTGAACCTGGATGCCGTTATCGATCAGTCTGGCCTCGAGTTGCTCGAGCAACTCGGGCTGTTTCACTAGCGCATTGGCGCGCACCGCCCGCGCTTGTTCGCGCAATGCCTGCAGTTGGGCGTCGTCCGGGAACTGTTCCTCCCGCCTGGCCTGGATGCCGGTGAGCGCCGAGCGGAAGTTGCGCCGCAGCTGATCGTTGTTCAGTGCCTGGCCAATGCGTTGCTCGAATGCGCGGGTCTGGTTCACGATGTCCTCTCCAGCAGGAATTCGGCGATATGCTGAGTCTGTGGTCCGGCGCCCTGGCGTTCCAGCGCGCCACCGATGTTCATTAGACAGCCGCAGTCCTGGCTGACGATGCGCTGCGCGCCGGTTGCCCGTAGCGCATCGGTCTTGTCCTTGACCATCGCGCCGGACACGTCGGCCTGCTTGATTGCGAAGGTGCCGCCAAACCCGCAGCACTCGGCCTTGCGCGCCGGGTCCAGAACCTCGACCTTGTCGAGCTGAGCGGTCAGCGACTCGATCCGATCGGCCACGCCCATCTCGCGCCGTGCTGAGCAAGAGGTGTGGATGGCCACCCGGACCGGCTCGCCGAGGTCGACCAGCCGGATTTGCAGCACGTCGACCAGGAACTCGGTGAGTTCGAAAGTGCGTTCGGCCACGGCCAGCGCCTGCGGTTCATCCGGCTCCCCGGCGAACAGTTCCGGCCAGTGCTCTCGGATCATCCCGCCGCAGGATCCGGACGGAACGACGACGGGGAGATCCCGTGGGAAGCAGGCAAGCTGGGCGCGCGCGACGGATAAGGCCTCGTCGCGGTAGCCGGAGTTGAAGGCCGGCTGGCCGCAGCAGGTTTGGTCGCGCGGCAGCAGGACCTCGACGCCCTCGCGGCGGATCAGCTGCATCCCGGCGAGACCGGCCCTGGGGTACAGCAGATCGATCAGGCAGGTGGCGAAAAAGTAGACGGTCTGCGGTTTGCTCAATGGATTCTTCCTGTGACCGGCCCGGGGCCGTCCGATTGCGACACGCGATGCCCCGGTCTCATCGATAGCGCACGATGAATCGCCATCACACGCCGGGCACCGGGCAGGGGCGAAAGCGGCCCGGCGGCGGTTGTCCTGGACACCATCTTGACGCTGCGACCGGTCGCGGATCGGTAGGCTGCAGTCGCCCCTTGAGGTCCGCAACGCGGGTCGCGCCTCCGGGGCACATTGTCAGCTGCTGCCTGTTTCACTATAGATTGCGGAGTAGAGTTCGGCGTTGCGCGACAGTTTGGCCTGTTTGCGGAATTCGCTGAACGACTGGAACGCGAAGTCCAGGTGGTGACGCACCTTGTCCCGGGCCGCCGCCGGGTCGCGATCCATCACCGCGCCGACGATGTCGCGATGTTGGCGGCAGATCAGGTCGACGAACTTCGAGTTTGCGTACAGCGCATCGAGATAGGAGTTGATGCTGTTCTCCAGGACGCCCCGGACCGCCCGCATAAAATGCAGCAGCACGACATTGTGTGCGCTCTCGATGATCGTGAGGTGGAAGTCGCCGTCCACCCGCAGCTTCTCATAGCTGGGGGCCGCGGAGCGCTGCACCTCCTGCATAAGCTCGAACTGTGTCCAGATCCGTTCACGGTCCGACGCAGTCGCGCGCGATGCGGCGTTGAATGCGGCCACGCCTTCGAGCTCCTTGCGCACCTCCAGGGTATCGAACTCGGCGTTAGGCTGATCCTTCAGCAAGGACAGCAGCGGGTCGCTGAAGCCGGACGACAGGGCTTCGGTCACATACGTGCCCCCGCCCTGCCGGGTGCTGAGCAGGCCCTTGCTGGCGAGCTGCTGGATCGCCTCGCGCAACGACGGTCGCGAAATACCCAGCCGCTCCGACAGCGGTCGCTCTGCGGGCAGGCGCTCGCCCGGTTGCAGCGTCCCGTCCGCAATCATGCCCTCGAGCCGTGCGGCGACCTGGTCTGATAGCTTGCGTCGCTGCATGCCACCCTCTATGCGGTCTTACCAATTTTCCAAAAGCGAAGTGTAGTCCGGCCATCCCTTGAACTCAAGCGTGCCTTCTGGATAGGGTTGTGGTGCGCGGCGGATTCGTTGCGGTTCGGCAGGCCAGGCGGGGCACGAAAAAGAAAAGCCTTGATTTATCCTTGCGGTCTGCGCTGGCGGGGCCGTGCGCGACGAGCGTACTTGACATGGTGCGGCCATCTGCCAGAATTGCCTGGCCTTACCAATTTACCAATTGAGCATCGCGTCCAGCATGGCCCGATCCGCGCCCGTCGAGTCGCCGCACGGTGAGGTTGTGCCGGGCCGTCGCTCCCGCTTCGCATGGTGTACATGACGCGGGCGGTCATTGCCGGGCCTCGCCAGCCGTGACGCGTACGGGGTCTTCAACAAGCGTACTGCGCGCAGGGGTAGCCCGGCAGCTGCCGCTGCCCTCACGGGCCCGGTCGCTGCGGGCGCACGCCCCGGGACCTGGGTCCGGGCGTCAGAAAGAAAGAATGAGGAACTGAACGCATGACCACACCCGACATTCCGGGCCTGAAGACCGCACTGGCGGCGTTCATCGACGCAGATCGCCTGATCGATGATCCCTTGCGACGTCTTGCCTATGGTACGGATGCGAGTTTCTATCGCCTGGTCCCGCAGTTGGTGGTCAAGGTCGTTGACGAGCGCGAGGTCGCCAGCCTGCTGCGGCTGGCGCGTGAGTACCGGACGCCGGTGACGTTCCGTGGCGCCGGCACCAGCCTTTCGGGACAGGCGATAAGCGATTCCGTACTGGTAATGCTCGAGGGCAATGCCTGGCGCGATTACGCGGTCAGTGAGGACCGGCGTACGATCCGGCTGCAGCCCGGGATCATTGGTGCCCAGGCGAACCGCTATCTGGCGCCGTTCGATCGCAAAATTGGGCCGGACCCGGCCTCGATCGCAAGCTGTCAGATCGGCGGCATAGCGGCCAACAATGCCTCCGGGATGTGTTGTGGCGTCGCGCAAAACAGTTATCAGACGCTGGTCTCGATGCGCCTGGTCCTCGCCGATGGCAGTCTGCTCGATACCGGTGATCCGCAGAGCCGCGCCGCCTTTGCCGCCTCGCACGGTCGCCTGCTGCAGGGTATCCGCGAACTGGTCGACGAGGTGCGCGCGAACACGCCGCTGGCCCAGCGTATTGCACACAAATTCAAGATCAAGAACACGACAGGTTACAGTCTCAACGCGCTGGTCGATCACGCGGATCCGATCGACGTGCTGCAACACTTGACGAGGCGCTAGCGCAAGCCAATAGCTGTCGCAGCGCATTTGGCGTAGAAGCTATAGGCTGAGGCATTCATGAGCATCGACGATCTCCAACTCTTAAGGGCAACCCCCGGCGTCGCGCCGTGGCGGATCCATCTTGC
>CBDTXT010000243.1:0-5096 GCA_965364465.1 uncultured Chromatiaceae bacterium | reverse complement strand
TCGCCGTCCTTGTCGAGTCGCAACGCACACCGGGAGATCTCGTCCGGGCTGACCGGTATCAGCCGACCGGCCGTTTCGGCTTCCCGTTCTGATCCCCGGATCGCATGCTCAGAGGCGGATGGAAGTTGCAACGAAGGGAGGTCCGAAATGAAACGGTCAACGTCACAATCCGTGGTTCTCGCGCTCAGCGCGCTGATCCTGGCCGCACCGGCAATCGCCTATGATCAACAGCTGGCAACGGCCTATGCCGAGATGTTCGCCCCGGTACAGGGTGCGAAGGCAGGCAAGGCCCTGCACATGATGAAACCCGAGCAGTACGTGAAATCCGTGAAGGCGGGAAAACAGTTCGTCACGATCGATATCCGCACGCCGGGGGAGACCCGGTTCTTCACCAGCAACCTGCCCGGCCATCGGCTGATTCCACTGGCACAGCTGTTCGAACCGGATCAGCTCACCCAGTTGCCGACCGATCAGACCATCGTCGTGCTGTGCAAGTCCGGTGCAAGGGCAACCGCCGCGGTCACCGCGCTCCGGCACATCGGGTTCACCGATACATTCGTGCTCAAGGGTGGCCTCCAGGGACTGGTGGCTTATCTGGGTGCCAAAGAGGCCAATCAGCCGCTGGGGCCGGCAACGGCGGCACGCTGAGTCGCTGACGCCCTACCGCCCGCGTTGCCGCTCGGCGCATGCCGGGGCCCGGATGCAGCGAAGGCCATTTTCGGCGACACAAGACCTTACAATGGTCGAATGTCTCAAGAACTGAAGCGCCTGCTGGTCGTCGGGTCGATCGTCCTCGCGTTCCTCGGTGCGATCTACCACAGCTACTCGGGCGAACTGGCCGAGCAGCGCGCATTGTTTGCCGAACGTGCGGAATTTCACTCGGCGCTACTGGAGCGCGCGACCGAAACGGCGCTGGAGATCGCGAACGGCCTGCGGGTCTCGGCACAGGACCGCCTGGCATCTCCGGGCCCGGCGGCTTCGCAATACACGGCACTGCTCGGCGACATCCCGGAGCGCGAGGGCTACGGGCTGATCGGCCTCATTCCCCCGCCGGACCCGGATACCCACCTCAACCTGACAGGGCTCGGGCACCTGCCCGATGAACCGGCGGTTCGGCGTGAAATCGATGGTGCGCTGGCGCTCGAGCCGATGTTCCGCTGGGTAAGGGAGATCTACCCGGACACCCCCTGGGTCTACTATCTGTCGCGGCAACGCTTCATGTGTGTCTATCCCTTCATCCCATTCGACGGGTTCTTCATGGATGAAGACTTCTATGGCATGGACCTGTTCGCACGCGGCATGCCGCAGACCAACAGCGATCGACGGCCCTACATCACCGACGCGTATGTCGACGAGGCAGGCAAGGGACTGATGGTTACAGTCGGCGCGCCGGTGTACCTGGGGGACGATTTCCGGGGCATCGTCGGATTCGACCTGACACTCGATTCGCTCAGCGAGTCGCTGCGACTGGGCCCGCTCGCCGGCGACACGGTTTATCTGGTGAACGACAAGGCCCAGATCATCGCCTCGGCAAGACCCGATGCAACCGGGACGGCCCCATTGTCCGAGTTGCGGCCGGCGCTGTTCGCGTTCGCGCAGGGACCGGCACCGGAACAGACGGTCGTAGGCTTCGGCAACGCGCAGGTCTATGTATCCAGTATCCCGGGTGTGTCCTGGACCCTGATTGCGGAGAAGCCGAATCGGGATGTCGCTCGCGCCGCCGCGGCCTCGCCCCTGCCGCTGGCGGCATTGCTGCTGATCATGCTGGCCGCAACGGCCGTGTTTCTCAAGTCGAGGGAACGACAGAGGGATCTGGAGTCCAAGCAATCGCTCGAGCGATTCCGCCGGCTGCTCGATGCCAGCAGGGAGATGGTCGCGGTCATCGAGCCGGCCAGCGGCCGCTTTCTGGACGGCAACAAGGCCCTGTGCGAGTTCCTTGGACTGTCGCTCGAGGAACTGCGATCGACGAAGGTATTCGACGTATCGATGCAAGTGCACTCAGCGGCGCAATGGCAAGACTTCATCAGGGAACTGGCGGCCTCGGACGGGCTCACGGTCGAGGACCGCGTGCCGGCCCCGGACGGAGGCGAGCGCATCATCGAGGTCAATACCCAGTGTTCGAAACACGACGGTCAGCAGTACGTGATTTCGATCATCCGCGACATCACCGCGCGCAAGGCGGCAGAGGCGGAAAAGGACCGCCTGGAGCGCCGACTGCGACAGACCCAGCGCATGGAGGCGATCGGACAGGTGACCAGTGGCGTGGCACACGACTTCAACAACATCCTCGCCAGCGTGATCGGTTTTCTGGAGCTGGCGCGCGACCGGGCGGCGGACGACGACAGGTTGAAGGGGTACCTGACGTTGAGCCTGAAGTCGACCGGGCGCGCACGGCAGCTGATCCGGCAGCTGATGTTGTTCAGCCGCGGCGATGCAGATCAGACAGCGGAATCGATCCTGTTGGCGCCGCAGATCAGGGAGGTCGTGAGCATGCTCAAGCCGATGCTGTCGGCCAAGATCGAAGTCCAACAGAACCTGTCGGAATCGGCACTGGCGGTGCGGATGGATCCGGTGCATCTGCAGCAACTTCTGATGAACCTGAGCATCAATGCGCGCGACGCGATGCCCGACGGCGGGACCTTGAAGATCGGCGTCAGCGAACGGGTCATCGATGACCGGGAGTGCCGGATATGTCATCAGCACATTAGCGGCCGCTGGGCCTGTATCAGCGTCACTGATGCCGGTGCGGGCATTCCAGCCGAGCTGCTCGACCGGGTCTTCGAACCCTTTTTCACGACCCGGGAGACCCAAGACGGCCAGGGGATGGGACTCGCGATCGTGCAGGGCATCGTGCAGACCTACCGGGGCCATGTCCTGGTCGACTCCGCACCCGGCATCGGTACCCGGTTCGATATCCTGTTCGAAATCGACGCGCAGGGCCCGTCGACGCCCGCCGCGATAGATCGCGACGAGCCGCTCGCAGTCGCCCAGCGGCGCATCCTGGTGGTCGACGACGAACCGATCATCCGGCTCTACTTCGAAGAAGTGCTGTCGCAGGCGAAGGCGCGGGTGACGAGCTGCGCCGATGCATCCGAGGCGCTGCGGATCTTCGCGGAAGACCCTCGACGGTTCGACCTGATCATCACCGATCAAACCATGCCGGGAGGCAGCGGGATCGATCTGATCCGGGAGATACGCAGGCTGAACACCGAGGTCCCGGTGTTCCTGCACAGCGGCTACCCGGATGCGGTGGACCCGGACGACATCGCTCGCTACCGAATTACCAGGGTGCTATTGAAACCGAGCACCGCGGAAGAGCTGGCCGGGGCGATCAACGAGGCCGTAGGGGGTGGATACGATCTTCCGAACAATGGCGGCCCTCGCCGGGCCGGCGACGGATCCGGCACCTTGCGTGGTGACCTGTAGCCAACGATCAGAAATGAAAGCGCACCCCGCCGTAGGGGCCACTCACGTCCATGTCGTCGAACAGCTTTTTGTCGTCGAACTTGTACTTCATGTAGCGGTAACCGAAGGCCGCATCGACCCGCTTGAACCGGTAGTTGAACCCGGCCAGCGCCTGCCAGGTATAGTCGGATTGGCCGGTACCCACATCGACCAGATAATTCATAGACCACTTGTCGTTCAACTCGGTCATCCCCCGCAGGCCGATGACCGCGTCGATCACGTCGTCCGACTCGGTTACGCGGCGACTGCGCGGAGCCAGCGGGCTGCCCGCGTCGATCTCGAAATCCAGATCGCCCTTGAGGTACAGGTAGCGCCCGCCTCCGAGCAGATCGAGGCGTGGATTGGCGGGCGCGAAGACCTCGTTTTCGGCCGCCGCGGTAACGATCCATGCAGTCATGCCGATATCGGCTCTGGCCTTGACCGGGCGGTTGACGATATTGGCCGTCGTGGTGGTGTCGTCGGATATGTTCAGATAGATCACGTCGGCCAACAGCGACCACTTGCCCTTGTTG
This sequence comes from uncultured Chromatiaceae bacterium, assembly GCA_965364465.1. Lineage (GTDB taxonomy): Bacteria > Pseudomonadota > Gammaproteobacteria > Chromatiales > Chromatiaceae > Thiosocius. The sequence continues at coordinate 1,119 of CBDTXT010000243.1, read as the reverse complement.
GCCTCGACCAGACCCATGAAGGCGAAATCGAGATTCTTCACCAGGTCGCTGAACGACATGTCGATATCGTCGCCACCGGTCGTGGTCGCACCGATCCCGGCGCCCCAGAGATAGATCGCCCCGTTATACTGCCAGGCGTCTTCATTGGACTCGCTGGCGGTAGCGACAAACGGCAAGGCCATCGCGAGCAGCCCGATCACCGGGCCGGTGTACCGATTCAATTGAAGCATTTTGTCTCCTTCATCGGCACCCGACGGGTACCAGTCGTCACATGAGATCCCCGTGCGGGCGTCACCCGATAGGCGATCAGTCCCGCACTCCTCGCCCTGCGTGGCACGGCGGTGTCGGTGGGGTCCACACGAACCAGCGTCTGAGCGCCCCAGGACAGCTGGCGCAGGAGGTTACCATTTTTTTCACGAGTTTTTTAGCGCCCACGCCAACCAGGACTTGTCTCGGCGCGCCGATCGCGCCGTGATCGGCGTGGCGGTCATCATCAAAGCCCCAGAAAGTCGTGCACGCGCCGTTCGACGTAGGGATAAAACGGATTCCAGCGCAACCGTAGCATCTCGCCCGCCGAGACCCCCAGCACACCGCGTTCACCGCGCAAGACCATCGCGCCGAGGTGAATGCCCGCGCAGTCTTTCAGCGCGAGCCCGCCGTAGACAGGGTCATCCGCCGCAAAGGGCAGGGCCACATGGGCCAAGGAGTACAGGCCATCGGGCCAGGAGAGCCCCAGCTTCGTATCTGACACGCCGGCGTCGCCCGGGCGTCGGGTCTGGACGTTCACGGCGCGGCCATGCTCCGACTCGTTGGTCACGATACTCAACACAAACTTGCGGGACGTATCGCGCTGCAGCGCCTCGACGATAGCACTGGGGTCCCAGACCATCAGCGCCTCGTTCTCCGCCTCGCGATTGATATCGAACAGTACCAGCTCGTGCCCGCCTGCGGGCAGCCGTTCGAACAGGTTCTCGACCAGCGCCGGTGTCGATACCGTCGCATCGACCACAGAAGAAAAGGCCAGGATACGTGGCATACGCTGCAATTCGCCGTGCTGCTCCAGCGACGTAATACGGTCCTGAATCTGGCGGGTCAGTTGATAGACCACGTCACCGGCAT
>CBDTXT010000242.1:0-5135 GCA_965364465.1 uncultured Chromatiaceae bacterium | reverse complement strand
CCACCGCCTGGTTGATGAGCGACAGTGCGGCCGCGGGGCCAAAGCTGTCGCCGACCAGCAGTGCATCGCCGATATCGTTCGCGCCGGACCAGACCACGTACAGCGCGTCAGGGTCGGCGATACCGCCCACCGTGGTCTGGTAGGTGTCCAACTGACCCAGCAGACCCCACGGCGTCGGTGTGCTGCCAAGCGGCGGTGGTAGGCCGGTGACCGGATCCAGGTCCACCACGTGATAGCGCGATCGGGCACCGCCGACGGCGTAATTGTTGCCGCCGAGCACCGACGGCGTCAGGCTGCCGGGCAGGCCCAGCTGTTCGTGAAGCCTTTCGCTGTAGGCCTCGCCGTCGAGGAATCGACCTTCGTAATAGAATTGCGGCTCGGGGATCGATCCGCCCGTCGACAAAAACAGGTTTCCATTGTCCGACAGGCTGTCGCCGAGCACCACCATGTCGGAAAACACGCTGGCGAGGACTTGGGCCGACGAGAGCGCCAGCACAGCAAAAAGGAACCCTCTGAATCCTGGCATCTCGATTCGTTCTCCCCGGCGTGTCGCGGTACGCGCCTGTGCAGTTAAGGAACTAAAATTGTGATGGAGTTCACGGCATTTCTACCATGAATGGCGCGAAAAGCCAGCGCGAATTCCGCACGGGCCGGGCGTCGGACGATCTGGTTAATATGCGCCTTTCAGTCCCCGATGCGGATTCCGTCTTGGATAACTGCCGAACCCTGTCGATCGTCATCCCGCTGTACAACGAAGAGGCCAACGTCAACCTGCTGCTGAGCCGCGTGCAGCAGGGCCTGGCCGATTGCGCGATGCGATGGGAACTGATCTGCGTCGACGACGGCAGTGGGGACGCCACCTGGGAGACCTTGTGCGCCGCAGCGGCAGCCCAGGGGCCGCATGTGAAACCGATTCGCCTGAGTCGCAACTATGGGCAAACGGCTGCGATGCAGGCCGGCATCGATGCTGCGCGCGGCGAATTCATTGCGACCCTGGACGGGGATCTGCAAAACGATCCTGCCGACATACCACGCATGGTCGCCGAATTGCGCGAACGCGATCTGGACTTGTTGCAAGGGTGGCGCAAGTCGCGCAAGGACCCGCTGATCACGCGCAGGATACCGTCGCGGATCGCGAACCGGCTGATTGCGCGGGTCACAGGCGTCGCGCTGAGCGACTACGGCTGCAGCCTCAAGGTCTATCGGGCATCGGTGATCAAGAGGATTCGCTTGTTCGGCGAGATGCACCGTTTCATCCCGGTGTGGGCGGCGACGGTAACCAGTCCGTCGCGCATCGGTGAAACCGAGGTGAGCCATCATGCGCGGCTGGCAGGTGAGTCGAAGTATGGGATCTCACGCACCTTTCGCGTGCTGCTCGACCTGCTCGCGGTGTTCTTCTTTCTGCACTATCGGGCGCGTCCGGGACACTTTTTCGGCGCGATCGGACTGCTGCTGGGCGCGTTGGGATCGGTCATCATGGCCTATCTTCTCGTGGTCAAGTTCGGCCTGGGGCAGCCGATCGGTGACCGGCCGGTACTGCTCGTCGGCATCCTGTGCCTGATCGCCTCGGCGCAGTTCCTCACGACCGGCGTACTGGCCGAGCTGCTCGCGCGCACCTTTTTCGAATCCAGCGGCCGACCGGCCTACCGTCTGGCCGAAGACGGCGAACTCTCCGACGCCTGGTATCGGGAGGCGCGCTCGTGATCCCGAGGTGCGGCGCGTCGCGGCGCGGCGGTGTTTGCCGGTCCGCAGCGGATAAGGCGGCGTTTAACGCCATGTTTTTGAAGTGATTACTTGTCTTTTCTGCCGCCGAAGACTAGCCTTGCGCACCTTTATCCGGCGAAGGACATGGCCTTGACGTCTCGCAACCTCCAGTTCGTGGTCGACCCGGGCGGTCGGCTGACGGGTGATCTCCGCGTGCCCGGCGACAAGTCGATCTCGCATCGCTCGATCATGCTCGGCGCGCTGGCCGACGGCGTCACGCGCGTGAGCGGCTTCCTGGAGGGTGAGGACAGCCTGGCGACGCTGCGTGCGTTCCGCGCGCTGGGCGTGCGCATCGAGGGCCCGGTCGACGGCCGTGTGACCATCGCGGGTGTCGGCCGGCATGGATTGAGGACGCCTGCCGAACCGCTCGACCTGGGGAACTCCGGCACCTCGATGCGGCTGATGGCGGGCCTGCTGGCCGGGCAGGGTATCGACGTGACCCTCAGCGGGGACGCGTCGCTGTCGCGCCGGCCGATGCAACGGGTCAACGAGCCGCTGGGCCGCATGGGTGCGCGTCTGGAAACCGCCGAGGGCGGGACCGCGCCGCTGCACATCCGTGCGGTGCCCAGGCTGGTCGGCATCGACTATGCGATGCCGGTCGCAAGCGCGCAGGTGAAATCCTGTCTGCTGCTGGCCGGGATCTACGCAACGGGCGAGACCTGTGTCCGTGAACCGGCGCCGACCCGGGATCACACCGAGCGCATGCTGCTGGGCTTTGGTTACCCGGTGAGGCGCGCCGGCGACTGCGTGTGTCTGCGCGGCGGCGGCACGCTGTCCGGCTGTGACATCGACGTGCCGGCCGATATCTCGTCGGCCGCGTTCTTTCTGGTCGGCGCGAGCATCGCGGAGGGCTCGGATCTTGTGCTGCAACACGTCGGCATCAACCCGACGCGTGACGGCGTCATCACGATTCTGCGTATGATGGGGGCTGATATCGAGGTGCTGGATGCGCGCGAGGTGGGTGGTGAGCCGGTGGCCGATCTGCGGGTACGCTCCGCCCCACTGCGCGGTATCCGCATCCCCGAGAACCTTGTCCCGCTCGCTATCGATGAGTTTCCGGCGCTCTTCGTCGCGGCCGCATGCGCCGATGGGGAAACGGTGTTGAGCGGTGCGGCCGAACTCCGGGTCAAGGAGTCCGACAGGATCCAGGTGATGGCAGACGGACTAGCGGCCCTCGGCGTCGACGCGAGTCCGACCGCGGACGGAATCGTGATCCGCGGTGGCTTGATCGGCGGGGGTAGCGTGGACAGCCATGGGGATCACCGCATCGCGATGGCGTTCGCGATCGCTGCGTTGCGTGCAGCCGACAAGATCGTGATACAGGACTGTGCGAACGTGAACACCTCTTTCCCGGGTTTTGTCGATCTGGCGATCCGTGCCGGTTCACGCGTGGTGGCGCAGCATGTCTGACGAGGTCCCGGTGATCACGATCGACGGGCCCAGCGGCTCGGGCAAGGGCACGATCGCCCGCTTGGTCGCCGAGCGGCTCGGTTGGCGAGTGCTGGACTCGGGCGCGCTCTACCGACTCGTCGGATTCGCGACCCATGAGGCAGGTGTCGGCTTCGATAAAGAAAATATAATCAGTGATATAGCGTCTAAACTTGAAGTTGAATTTGATGATTCGCGTATCCGCCTGAACGGAGCGGATGTCACTGACCTGATCCGCACCGAGCATGCCGGGGACCATGCCTCCCGGGTAGCGGCGATGCCTGGGGTGCGCGCGGCGTTGCTCGACTGGCAGCGCGATTACGCGATGCCACCCGGACTGGTGGCGGATGGCCGAGATATGGGAACCGCGGTTTTCCCGCGGGCCGGTCTCAAGATCTTTCTCACTGCAAGTCCTGCGGAACGCGCAGAAAGACGCTATAAGCAGTTGAAAGAAAAAGGATTGCCTGCTAACCTCGCCGCCCTTACGACTGAGATCGAAGCGCGCGATGAGCGCGACCGCAGTCGGGAAGCCTCGCCACTGCTAGCGGCGTCGGACGCAATCGAGATCGATTCGACCGCGCTGGGGATCAGCGACGTGGTCGACAGGGTGTTGCGAGAGGCCCGGCGGGTATTCGCAACGCCGGTATGACGTTTCGCAGTTCGCATCAATGGTGCCCGGAGATTCCGGGCTGTTATTAACTGGAAAAATCCGGATTGGTCACGCCCACCGGTAGGATGGTCTGCCACCGAGCAGATCGGGAACAATACATGTCAGAAAGTTTTGCCGAGCTCTTTGAACAGAGCCTAACCAACACCAATCTCAAGCCCGGTGCGATCGTCATCGGCACCGTCGTCGCGATCGACAACGAGCACGTTATCGTCAACGCCGGGCTCAAGTCCGAAGGCGTGATCCCGAAGAGTCAGTTCATGGACATGGACGGTCAGATCGAGTGCGCGATCGGTGATCAAATCGAAGTCGCACTCGACGCGGTCGAGGACGGCTTCGGCGCGACCCGACTGTCGCGCGAAAAGGCCAAGCGCCATCACGCCTGGAACAAGCTCGAAAAGGCTTTCGATGCGGATGAAATCGTCGTCGGCCGCATCAACGGCAAGGTCAAGGGCGGTTTCACTGTCGAACTCGATCAGATCCGTGCCTTCCTGCCCGGCTCGCTGGTCGACGTCCGCCCGGTGCGTGACACCTCGTACCTCGAGGGCAAGGATCTCGAGTTCAAGGTCATCAAGCTCGACCAGAAGCGCAACAACGTTGTGGTTTCGCGGCGCGCGGTCGTAGAGAAGGAATACAGCGAGGAACGCGACAAGTTGCTCGCGAACCTGCAGGAAGGCCAGGAAGTCAAAGGGGTTGTAAAGAACCTCACCGATTACGGCGCATTCGTCGATCTCGGTGGCATAGACGGCCTGCTGCACATCACCGACATGGCGTGGAAACGCGTCAAGCACCCATCCGAGGTGGTCGAGATCGGTGACGAGATCACGGTGAAGGTGCTCAAGTTCGACCGCGAGAAAATGCGTGTCTCGCTCGGCCTGAAGCAGATGGGGGAAGATCCCTGGGAGAACATTACCCGCCGGTATCCGGAGGGCACACGCCTGTTCGGCCGGGTCACCAACATCGCCGACTACGGTGCTTTCGTCGAGATCGAAGACGGCGTCGAAGGCCTGGTGCACGTGTCCGAAATGGATTGGACCAACAAGAACGTCCATCCCAGCAAGGTGGTTACGCTGGGTGACGAGGTCGAGGTCGTGGTGCTGGACATCGACGAAGAGCGTCGGCGTATCTCGCTCGGCATGAAGCAGTGCCAGGCCAACCCATGGGAGGACTTCTCTCAGAAGTTCAACAAGGGTGACCATGTCAGCGGTGTGATCAAGTCGATCACGGACTTCGGCATCTTCATCGGCCTGGACGGTGGTATCGATGGCCTGGTGCA
>CBDTXT010000241.1:0-5142 GCA_965364465.1 uncultured Chromatiaceae bacterium | reverse complement strand
AATCCGTTATAATTCGTCGGCTTTACGGCGGTTCGCATTCAGAAACGGAACTTTCCGGTGGAAAGTTCCGTTTTTTCATATGCTTGGATTCAACTCGAAGACCTCAATGGCCGATCTCAGTCATATCAGAAACTTCTCGATCATTGCCCATATAGACCATGGCAAGTCGACCATCGCAGATCGCTTCATCCAGGTTTGCGGCGGACTGGCGGAGCGAGAGATGGCCGCTCAGGTGCTCGACTCGATGGACCTCGAGCGCGAGCGTGGCATCACCATCAAGGCGCAGTCCGTGACGCTGCAATATGCGGCGCGCGATGGAGAAACCTACGAGCTGAACTTCATCGATACGCCGGGACATGTCGATTTCTCCTACGAGGTTTCGCGCTCACTGGCGGCCTGCGAAGGAGCACTCCTGGTGGTGGACGCGGCACAGGGTGTCGAGGCGCAGAGTGTTGCCAACTGCTATACCGCGATAGAGCAGGGCTTGGAAGTATTGCCGGTGCTGAACAAGATCGACCTGCCGTCTGCGGAACCGGAACGCGTCGTCAATGAAATCGAAGAGATCATCGGCATAGAGGCGACCGATGCGCTGCACGTCAGCGCCAAGACAGGTATCGGGATTCCCGATCTCCTCGAAACCCTGGTGGCCAAGATCCCACCGCCCCGCGGCGAGGTCGACGCACCGCTCCAGGCCCTGATCATCGACTCCTGGTTCGATTCCTATGTCGGCGTCATCTCGTTGATCCGCGTCGTGAACGGCAGTATCCATCCAAAAGACAAGATGCGAATCATGTCGACCGGCCGCGTGTATCAGGTCGAGAAGGTTGGGGTTTTCACGCCAAAGCGGCTGGACAAACGGGAACTCGCCACGGGTGAGGTCGGGTTCGTGATCGCAGGCATCAAGGAGGTCGACGGGGCCCCGGTCGGTGACACTCTGACGCTCGAAAACCGCCGCGCCGCCGCGCCGCTCCCAGGCTTTCGCGCGGTGCGCCCCCGGGTCTTCGCCGGCCTGTACCCGATCAGTTCCGACGACTACGACACGTTTCGCGATGCGCTGCAGAAGCTCAAGCTCAACGATGCCGCGCTGCATTATGAGCCGGAGACATCGCAGGCCCTGGGGTTCGGTTTCCGTTGTGGTTTCCTCGGCATGCTGCACATGGAGATCGTGCAGGAGCGTCTCGAGCGTGAGTACAACCTCGACCTGATCACGACCGCGCCGACGGTTGTCTATGAGGTGCAGTTGAATGACGGCAGCGTACTGCAGATCGAAAACCCGGCTGCGCTGCCCGAACCCGGCAAGTTCAGCGAAGTTCGCGAACCGATCATCGAGGCGCACATCCTGGTGCCCCAAACCCACCTTGGCAACGTGATCAGCCTCTGCATAGAGAAGCGCGGTGTCCAGAAAAACCTGCAGTATCTCGGCGGCCAAGTGCAACTCGTCTACGAGCTGCCGATGAACGAGGTGGTGTTGGACTTTTTCGACCGCCTGAAATCGGTAAGCCGCGGATACGCGTCCTTCGAGTACGAGTTCAAGCGCTTCCAGTCCGCTGCGCTGGTCAAACTCGACATTCTCATAAATGCTGAGAAGGTCGATGCCTTGTCGCTGATCGTGCACCGCGACAATGCCGAGGCGCGCGGCCGCGAACTCACCGAGCGAATGAAGGAGATCATTCCTCGGCAGATGTTCGAGGTCGCGATCCAGGCGGCGATCGGCAGCAAGATCATTGCCCGCTCGACGGTAAAGGCGCTGCGAAAGAACGTGACGGCAAAGTGCTATGGTGGCGACGTGACTCGGAAAAGAAAGCTCCTGGAGAAACAGAAGGCCGGCAAGAAGCGGATGAAGCAGGTCGGCCGAGTCGAAATACCGCAGGAGGCTTTCCTCGCGGTACTCCAGGTGGGTAAAGACAACTGATTACCGCGCTTCTCCGGTTGCGTCGGCCATTGCAAAGAGTTTGGGAAGCAATATGCAAACGATCTTGATTTTCGCCTTTTTCGCGCTGCTCGTCTGGGTGGTGATCGCGTTCGGCATTGAGCCAGCTCTCGCACTGGCGACGCTGGTCAGCGGCGTAGTATGGCTCGCTTATCGATTGGCAAAAGGAAAGACCGACGACAAGTTGCCGACCGCGGTCGAGTACGCGCGCTCGTTCTTTCCGATTTTCTTGATCGTGCTGCTGCTCCGGGCCTTCCTGGTGGAGCCTTTCCGCATCCCGTCGGGATCGATGATGCCGACCTTGCTGGTCGGTGACTTCATCCTTGTGAACAAGTTTTCCTACGGCATTCGGATGCCTGTCACCAAGACGAAGCTGATCGGACTAGGAGAGCCCGAGCGTGGAGACATCGTGGTGTTCCGTTGGCCGGTCAACCCGCGGCTGGACTACATTAAACGGGTGGTGGGTCTGCCCGGCGACCGCATTCGCTACCAGGGCAAGAGGTTGTTCATCAACGGTCAAGCGGTACCGATCGAACCGGTCGGTCAGTATCAGCCGGAGGGGTCCGGGATGAGGGCGCTGGGGTCCATCGAGGGTCGCGAACGGTTGGGCGAGGCCGAGCACGCGGTGCTGGTCAACCCACTGGCCCCCGATTTCAGCCAATCCTGCGGTTTTCTCGGATACCGCGAGGTAACTGTGCCCGAAGATCACTACTTGATGGTGGGCGACAATCGCGACGATAGCAACGACGGGCGCTGCTGGGGTTTCGTGCCCGAGGAGAATTTGGTGGGCAAGGCCTTTTTCGTATGGTTGAGCTGGGATTGGAAGCGCACCGGTTTTCTGGCGCCAAGCCGTATCGGTCCGATTGGCGATTGATCCACTCGTGGCTTTTCAAGCAGGGCGCCAGGTCTGCCGATACATCGCTTACCCCTAGTGCAGGATTTACGCTATGAAACGCAGAGTTGTGGTCAGAAATCAACGAGGCATGACGATGTTGTCCTGGCTCGTGGTGCTCGCCATCGTGGTCTTTGTCATTCTCGTCGGCATCAAGATGATTCCGACGTATCTTGAGAACTACTCGGTGAAGCAGGTTTTGCAGAACATGGAGAACGATAGGAAGGTACGTCCTATGTCTCCCGGCGAGATGAAGAAGTCCTTCGTCAAGCGGCTCAAGATCAACAGTGTGTACGAGTTTGATCGTGACGCGATAAAGATCAAGAAAGAGAAGTACGGCATCCGCTTTTCCGTGGATTATGAAGTTCGCAAACCGGTTGCCGGCAATGTCTCGATCGTGATGGCTTTCTCAGAGTCTGCGCTGATCCCTCCACCATGAAGCGATTGCAGCAGCGACTCGACTATCGATTTCACGATGTCGGCCTGCTGGAGCGTGCCCTTACGCACCGCAGCCTGGGTGCGCGCAACAACGAGCGCCTCGAGTTTCTGGGCGATGCGATCCTCGGTTTCGAGGTCGCGGACAACCTCTACCGCCTGGTCAGTGATGCGAACGAGGGACAGTTGAGCCGCATGCGCGCGCATCTGGTGAAGCGTGAGACGTTGGCGGATATTGCGCGCGAGCTTGATCTGGGTGAAATCCTTCGGCTCGGCGCAGGTGAGCTGCGCAGCGGTGGGCAGACGCGTGACTCGATCCTCGCAGATGCGGTTGAAGCGATCATTGCTGCGGTGTATCTGGACGGTGGGATCGATCCTGCCCGCGCGCTGGTGCGGCGGTTGCTCGGCCATCGCCTGACCGATCCGACGCCCGAGACCCGGCGCAAGGACCCGAAAACGCGCCTTCAGGAACATCTGCAGTCGCTTGGCAAGCCGGTACCGCGATACGATGTCATCGATGTACGTGGCGACCAGCATGACCAGACGTTTCGCGTGACCTGTGCGACTGGCCTGGCAGGCGACACACAGGGCGAAGGCAGCAGTCGACGCAAGGCCGAACAGGCGGCGGCGCGCGCGATGCTCGAGCAGCTCACGAGGCTGGAGGAATCAGGGGCATGAGTGAGCGCAGTGGCTATGCGGTGCTGGTTGGTCGACCGAACGTCGGCAAGTCCTCGCTGCTCAATCGACTGCTCGGACAGAAGTTGGCGATCACGTCGCACAAGCCTCAGACGACCAGGCATCGTGTGCTCGGCATTCGCTCACAGCACGAAGGCCAGATCGTGTTCGTAGATACACCCGGTATCCACGACCGCGGTGGCAAGGCGATGAACCAGTATCTCAATCGCGCCGCACACAGCGCGCTGCTCGATGTCGATATCGCGGTGTTTGTCGTGCAGGCCCTGTCTTGGACGGAGGAAGATCAGCGGGCCTTGAGCGCGATTGAGCATGCCGACGTCCCCGCCATCGCGGCCGTGAACAAGGTCGATCTCGTTTCGCCGAAGGAAGAACTGCTGCCTTTCCTGAAAGCTTTGTCGGAGCGGTTTCCATTCGTCGACGTCGTCCCCGTGTCCGCCCGCGATGGTGCGAATGTCGAACGACTCGCCGCCGCGGTGCTGGGACATTTGCCCGAGGGAGAGCCGATCTTTCCCGATGATCAGATAACTGACCGGTCCGAGCGCTTCTTCGCCGCCGAGTTGCTGCGTGAGCAACTGATCCGACGCTATCACAAGGAATTGCCTTATGCGGTGACCGTGGAAATCGAGCGCTTCGAGGCGGTCGACGGACGCTACAATATCGGCGCGGTGATATGGGTAGAGCGCGAAGGTCAAAGGGCGATCCTGCTGGGTAGGGGCGGAGAGGCGATGAAACAAACCGCGATGGCGGCGCGCAAGGCAATGAACGAGTTTTTTCAGACGCGAGTACACCTCGAGGTCTGGATCAAGGTCAAGAAGAGCTGGTCGAGCGACGAGGCGAGCCTGATCTCGCTGGGTTACGCGGATTGATTCCTTGGACGCGCAGGCACTGCAGTCCGCTTTTGTTCTGCATTCACGGCGTTTTCAAGACAGCAGCCTCATCGTCGACCTGCTGACCCGCGACGAGGGGCGTGTCGCCTGCATGGCCAAGGGTGTGCTTCGTCGGCGTCGGGCCGATGCGGTACTGGAATCGTTCCAGCCACTGCTCGCCGGCCTGCGAGGGCACGGAGATCTGGTGACGCTGGTCAGCGTCGAGTCGGCGTGTGCGGCTATCAGTCTTACTTTACGAAATCGCTACGGCGGTCTCTATCTCAATGAGCTGTTGTTGAAACTGACCGCGCGCCATGATGCCT
>CBDTXT010000240.1:0-5185 GCA_965364465.1 uncultured Chromatiaceae bacterium | reverse complement strand
AACCTCCGCGTGGGCCACCGCGTCACTGATCTGTTGAGCGGCCTCTTCCACCCGCCGCTTCTGCCCATCGAGCCGCTCCCTGGCCTGTTCGGGTTCCAGTTCGAGCTGCGCATCCATGGCCGCCGCCTGGGCGTCCATTTTCTCGACTCGGCTGGCGACGTCGTCGCGGATCTCCTGGGTTGTGGTCACTGCCTGTTCAGGCCCGGTATTGGTTTCGGTTTTCGATGTATTGCTCATGGCATGTACCCCTCATTTTCTGGTCACTGTTGGTCAATTGGGCCTACGCTGATGGTTCAGCGGAGTCCTTTGTTTCGATCTGCCTTTTCTTCGTTGCCTTTGCGGCCAGCGCAATCGATATCATCGACGTGCCCTGCATGATCATTTCGATGGCAACGAACATGCCGATCACCCACAGGCCCGACACAGGCCACTGCGCAATGATCAAGATCGCGAGCACAATGGAGGCAACGCCGCCAAAGATCGCCCATAACCACCCCGCTACCTGATCGCGGATATGGAATCCCGTGATGATTCGGAAAATCCCGGAGGCAAAAAGGAACGCAGCGATGAACAGCGTGAACCAGACGGCGCTGGCTCCGGGATAGCGCAGCATGACAATGCCCGCTGCGATATAGAGGAGCGCTATCAGCATTTCCCACAGCTTTACGTTCCAGCCTTCCGCACGAAACGCATCGGCTAGTGTCAGCCCTCCGCCAGCGATGGTCAGAATGCCAAACCACCACAAGCTCGCGATGGTCAAGGCGCCGGCCACGTAAAGCCCGACCACGCCCAGCACCGATAAAGCGATCCCCATGGCCATCAGCCAGCCCCAGTTCGCGCGCTCTTCGCCTATGGCCTTGTGTGCGTGTTGTTCCAGTGTGTCGTCCATCGTCTAACCTCCCAGATGGGCGAAAACTCACTACTTTGCGATAGTTTTGCTGATTCGGGAAAGCAGATTCCTGCCATATTGCGCCAAAGCAGATTGCACGCGGACGTAGCTCCTACCTCGCTAGTCGGCGGGTAGAGAAAGCGACAATGCTAGGAAATAATTACGTGAGCACGCGTGGCATGCTGAAGGCCAGACTCATCGTCCAGCTTCCGCGTCGTCTTTTCGGACGGGAAGGCCCCCGGCTCGAGCCTCCAGATACCGAGGCTCTTCTTGATCCTATCTCGTATCGCTTCAGAGCCGGCGCCCACTAGCTTGTTGCCAGCGGTTGCGAACAGGTTGCGTTTTTCCCGAAACTTCAGCCATCGAGCGATCCTCATCCCTATGGCCATCGACTTGCCAGCAAAAAAGGCTCGTCAGACTTCCCGGGTCGAGTGATCTTCTGTTCGTACCAAGGTACGGATATCCAAGCTACCCGAGCTCCGGGTCGATGCCCAACCCGTTACTTCAGCAGTACCACATCATTCGGCTCCCAGCTCTGGTCGTTGAACGCCTTGAGCGGACCGTAGTAGCGGATGTAGGCGAAGAAGCCGCGATCATCGAGTGTCGGGACCCAGTTCTGTTCGGGTACGTTCGCTGGCTTCTCGGGGCCGAAGTAGATGTCCACCGAACCGTCGGCATTGGCCTGTGGTGCTGGTTTCTGCTGACTACTGATGCTCGGGTACGCCCGGCTCTGCAGTTCGGAACGCGTCCAGGCGTCATACAGCGTGACCGACCAGAACAGCGCCACCGGCACGTTCGGCGGCATCGTCAACTTGTAGGTCTTGCCGCCGTCGAGATAATCACCGTTTGCGTCCTTATAGGTCGTCTGGTAGCGCGACCCCTTGCCTTCCGGCATCTGCATCGCCATCGCGGGGGTAATACCGTCCGCCGTGAAGTGGAAGGTCGTGCGCGCCTCAAGATTGAAGTAACCGTCCGGATCGAACGTCGAGCTGTTGCCGATGAACGGGCTCTCCCATTTCAGGCCAGGGTAGACAACGGCATCGGGCTGACGACTGTCGAACGCGATCACGCGGGACATGGCCACGCCCTCCTGCGCTGCCTGCTCGAAGATCTTCTGCATCCGTGCATCCGGGTTGAACGGCTTGCCTTGCACGATGCCTACCGAGGCCAGCCTGCCCAGCAACTCCTTGCCAAACGCCTCCGCCGGCTCGTAGTCGATGATCTCGTGCATCCATTCGAATGCCGATGCATCCTCCGGGACCAGTGAATTCCACGCGACGTTGCTGACGTTCTTGACCACCGGTACGCGCGGGCCGCTCTTCAGCGGGTAGACCTTGGCGTGCTTGCGGTAGTACTCGAGGGCCTTTTCACCGAAGCCGACCTTGGCGGCATTGGCCCGGATAAACGAGAAATTCATGTAGGTTGGTGACTGTACGACGAAGTAACCTTCGGGCACAGCTCCCTCATAGCCGGGTGGCAGAAGCAGGTACTTGCCGCCCTTGCCTTGGTCCTTGCCGGTCGGGCCGATATCGGCCACGAACAGGAAGTTGTGATCATCCAGCGGCCCCATCACACCCGGCGGCACCTCGAAGACCGTCGGGCCGTCCTTCTTGAGATCGAACACGGCGAAGGCGTAGAGGCTCTCGGTGTTGCCGGTCAGCACCAGCGCGCTGGAGTCCAGGCGGTCCGCTGTCACGCTGATGTGCGAGCTGTCCTTCATGTCCAGGTCTCGAACCCAGCCCTTCATCAGGCCGTGCGCCGACAGGGCCGGGTACATGTCGAGGTAGAGCTGGGTGGCGCGCTGCAAGTCGAGCTCGTCGAAGACCTTGCGTGCGGTCTCCTCGGTCGGGAAGCCCAGGGGGAATTCCAGCCTGCCGAAGCGGGTGTGTATGGTTTCGGGCGCCGGCTTGAATGTTCCGGGTTGGTACCTGGGCTCGGCACCGGCCGCCTCGAAGAAACCCTGCTGTTGGGCGACAAGTGGCGATGTCAGTAACACCGTCATCAGACCCGCAACGGTCGCAACCGTTGACGCTTTCGCTTTCATGAAGAAATACCTCTGCCTGGTTTGCGTTTTACCTGACCAGTTCGAGCTCGCCGGGGCGCCAGCTCTTGTCGAGCCAGGGCTCGAGCGGCCCGTAGGCACGGAAGATGATGAACCAGCTCTTGCCGGGGATGGTCTGGATCCAGTTGCGCTCATCAACCCCCTCCGGCAGTTGGGGCGCAAAGACAACGTCGACGGAACCGTCCGGATTCGTCTTCTGGCCTTCGCCCAGGCTGTTGATGCCGGCGAACTGCTGATCGGTCTGCAGCATGGAGCGTGTCTGTGTGTCGTAAATGGTCACGGACCAGTTGTCCTTGACCGGGACATTGGCAGGTACGTGGAGCTTGTAGACCTTCCCGCCATCGAGCGGCTGATGCCTCGAGTCGAGGCCCGCGATGAGGTAATCCGATCCGGCACCGGCTTTCGTCAACGCCATGGCAGGTGTCACGACCACGGCGTTGTAGTGCATCCAAAGGCGAGAATCGAAGCGGCGGGCGCCGTCTTTGAGGAAGTAGGTATCCTTGTCGGCGAAGGCCATGACCCACTCGCTGTCGCTGCGCTGATAGACCCGGTGGCCGGGATCCCGCGGGAAGACGGTATTGGCGCGGGCGTAGGCATTGCCGATGGCGACGGCATCCGTGAGGATCTTCCGCATGCGCGCATCCGGGTCGAAGGGCTTGCCTTTGACAATCCCGATGGAGGCAAGCCGGCCCGTCGTCTCGGGATCGAGCCAACCGACCGGCTCTTCCTGCACCAGATTGTTCAGGCTCTCGAAGAAGCTGAAATCGTTCGGCGGGATGGTCTTGTAATCCGCCAGGCCGCTCATATTCGTGAACTGCATCTGTAGCGGGTTGTCCTTTTTCGCCAGTGGGTAGACCTTCAGATTGTTCTTGATCCGGGCGGTCGCCTCGTCGACGCCTTGCTCCACATAGCCACGCATGAAGTTCCACACGCCGTAGGTCTGGGAGCGGACCACGAAGTAGCCGTCGGGCACTTCGCCTTCATAACCAGGGGGCAGGACCAGGTACTTGCCGCCCTTGCCCTTGTCGGCACCGGCGGCACCGATGTCCGCCAGGTAGCGGAAGTACATGTCGTTGAACACGCCAAGCACCCTTGGCGGCACCTCGACCACGGTAGGTCCATCTTGTTTCAGATCCAGGAAGCCCCAGGTGTAGAGCGAGGTGTTGTTCCAGGTCAGCACCAGCGGCTTGGAGTCGCCCAGCTGCTCCGCGATCAAAATCTGATGGGATTCCTTGAGGCCGATGTCCCGCATGCCTTGGCGCAGGTGATACATGGAGACCGCGGGAATCAGGTTGATGAACACCTCGACGGCCCGTGCGCGGTCGACGTAGTCATAGACCGTCTCGACGGTTTTCCTGTTCGGTACGCCATCGAAGAACTCGAGGGTTCCGATGGATGTCGTCACTTTGTCCGGGGTCGTGATCGACGCCGGGATATCGGTGGTCATCTTCATCTTCGGCGGTGCCGACCAGGCCGTTGACGCCAGGCTTGCGGCAAGGCAGGTCGTCAGAATCAGGATTGTTGCTGATAAAGGTTTCATTATCTTGGTCCTCGATTACTTGTAATGAGTCACGAAGCCGGGACTGCGATTGGCCGTGTGACACTCAAAACCGAAACTTGACCCCGGCGTAGGGACCGCTGAAATGCAGATCATCAAATGTGTCGTCGTTGTCGAAGTCCCACTCGAGATGGGCGTAGCCGACCACCGCGTCGAACTTCTCGAACCGATAGTTGAGGCCTCCCAGGGCCTGCCAGGTCAAGTCGCTGTCGCCGGTGCCCACGTCCAGGTAGTAATGGACATACCACTTGTCGTTGAGGTCGGTTTGTCCCCGCAGGCCCACGATGCCGTCCCAGACGTGCCCCGAGTCGGAGTACTTTTGTGAGCCAAGTGAACCGATATCGATGGCCAGATCGGCCTCCAGCGACAGATAGCGCGCGCCGGCAAGGAGGCTCAGGTCGGTGGCGTCCGTCTCCCAGACACGGTAGGCGCCGCCCAGCGTCGAGGTAAATCCTTTCAGCTCCACGTCGATCGCCGTCTGCACCGGACGGCCGACGATGTTCGCGGTGGTATTGATGCCGTCGCTCACATCCAGATAGATCAGGTCCGCAAACAGCGTCCAACGGTCGCGACGCGCCGCCAGCGTGCCCATGAGGGCAAAATCAAGGTTGTCGATGAGGTCGCCGAAGGAGATGTCGATGTCGTCTCCCGCGGAAGAGGTGCCGCCGATGCTGGC
>CBDTXT010000239.1:0-5213 GCA_965364465.1 uncultured Chromatiaceae bacterium | reverse complement strand
GGTATTGTCCAGGACGCCGCCGGTCCCCCGGTCACGTCGGGCGGTCGCGGCGTAGCGATAGCGGGGCGTCGTCCGCCGATCAGCGGGACGGCTTGGCCGCCAGCCACAACATGGCCGGCTCGTCGGTCTTGCCGAGGTCCTTCTTTAGCACCAGCAGCCCCTTTGGCAGTTCCCACTGGAGCACGCTGTCCGCATCCGGGGCTTCCGCGATCGCCTGCGCCACGTTGTCGGGCTGTCCGAGTTCGCCGATATAGTGGCCCATGATCTGCTTGTGGTACGGATCGCGGTAGATCAGTTTCATCGCGCTGACCTGCCCGCTGCGAAAATAGAAGGTGATCAGGCGTGACGGAAAGCCGTTGAAGGTCCCGATCTTCGCCGAACACAGGCTGTCGCCGAACGGGGTGTCCCTGTCTGCGCACTGCCACGCGTTGTCGCTGTAGACGCTTTCGATGTCCTGCCGGGAAAAACCGCTGTCGAGCTGTTCGACGCTGACCTTGATGTCGTCTTCGCCGAGCAGCCAGAGTAGCGCGGTGTCCGAGACCCGCGAGCCCTCGTCCGTGAACAACAGCCAGTAGGGCGGCACCAGCACCAGGATCAGCAATAGCAGGGTCTTGTGTAAGTTCGGTTTCTTTTCGGCCATGAAAACTCGATGCTTCAGCGCTTGCTGAGGAACTCATTCAGTGGACAGGGACGCCCCGGATACAGGTTGTCGGCCATTGCGAGAAAAAGCTCGGCCGTCGCCAGTGCGTCGCTGAGTGCATTGTGCGCCTTGTACTGCGGGAGATTGTACCTCGGCCTGAGATTGAACAGGCGCAGGTCGCCGGTCTGGATCAGATGATTGCGACGCTCGAACACCCGTTGCCCGATCTCCAGGGTGTCGATGATCGGGATCACGAACGGTGCGCCGTACAGGCGACGGCACGCCGCATCGACGAAGTTCTGTTCGATCGGCGAGTAGTGGACCAGCATCGGTTTGCCGGCGAGCCGGGCAAGCAGCTGGGGCAGCAGTTCCTCTATCGGTTCACCGGCCGCCGACTGGTCGTCGGTGATTTGGTGTATCACCGCCGAGTCGCCCGGGATTGCGCGATCGATGCGCACGATACTGTGCCAGGCAGTGCCCAGTTTCACGCCGAAGTGATCGATGTTTACCAGGCCGATGCTGAGAATCAGGTCCTTGCCCGGATCGAGCCCGGTAGTCTCGAGATCGAGGGCGACGATCTCGAGCTCGCGGCAGTCGCTCTTGCCGTCCGGAAACGGGGTTGCGAGGAAATCGGCCAGTGGCCCAGGCCTGGCTTTCGCCAGCGCCTTCTTGCGCCGGTAGTCTTTGCCGAGAAAACGAGCGAACACTGGCTTGCCTTAGCCCAGCTTGTCCGCACTGAAGCGCTTGGCCATGGTCTCCTGCATGGTCTGGATCACTCGGAAAGCGTGCTTCAGATGCTCCCGCTCGAGCTCCGACAGCTCGCTCGGTGGTACATAGTTGTCCGGCGGCCTGCCGTGCCTGATCTGGCCGGCCTGGTGCTGTATGCGAAGGCTCGCGATGAACTCCAGCGCGTCTTCGAGATTCTCGGCCATCTCCGATGAAAGCATGTTGGTGCCGGCGCAGGCCTGCAGGCGCTCGACCGTATTCACCGGTTCCTTGCCCAGTGACAAGGCAAGCACCCGGGCGATGTCGGTGATCGGAACGATACCCCGATGCTTCAGGTCCAGTGCGTCATCGTGCTCGCCGCCGCGTTCCAGCACGAACTGTCGGAAGAAGCCGAGCGGTGGGCGGTGCTTCAGCGCGTTCGCCATCATATAGGCCAGAAAGATTTGGTTCTTCTGCGACTTCTCGAGGATGTTCCGCTTCAGCGGGGCGAACAGCTCGGCGCTTCCGGTGACCGGGCGCAGGTCGAAGAAGATGCTGGACAGCATCACCGACTTCGGCTGCGGACTCTCGATCCAGCGGTTGAAATAGCCTATCCAGACCCGCAGTGGCTTGCGCCATTCTGGGTTGGTGGCCATCGCGTCGCCGGGACAATACACGAAACCACAGGCGTTGAGGCCGTCGCTGACGAACTTGGCCAGCGCCGCGAAATACTCGTCGTGCAGCTTTTCGTCGAAGTCGTCGGACAGCAGCAGCGCATTGTCCTGGTCGGAATGCGAACTTTGCTCGTGCCTCGCCTGTGAGCCGCCGGCCATCCAGACATAGGGCACCGGTGGCGGCCCGAGTTCCGACTCGGCCATCGCTAGCAGGCGGCCGGTGATCGAATCGGTAAGGCAGGAGACGGCCTCACCAATGTGCCGTGCGGTGACGCTCGCGTTCGCGAGATGCAGGTGCAGCTTCGGCAGGCGCTGGCTGATCGCGACCAGGTCCTCGACCGATTTGGCCTTGCGGAGGTCGGCGGCCAGGTAGGCCGAATTCGCGCTCTGGTGATTGGCCAGGTCGGTCGCGGTGACCATGCCGACCAGCTCGCCGTTGCGCGTGACGGGCAGGTGGTGAAAACGCATCCGGGTCATGGTCATCAAGGCCTGGGCGGTCAGTGTCCGTGCCTCGATGGTCATCGGGTTCAGCGTCATGATGTGATCGATCGGTTCGGCCCCGGTCAGGCCGATCGCGACGCAGCGCTTGCGCAGGTCACGGTCGGTGACCAGGCCGACCAGTTCCTGGTCCTGCATGACCATGACCGAAGACACATCCTTGTTGCTCATCAGTGCCGCGGTCTCGCGGATCGT
Organism: uncultured Chromatiaceae bacterium; assembly: GCA_965364465.1. GTDB lineage: Bacteria > Pseudomonadota > Gammaproteobacteria > Chromatiales > Chromatiaceae > Thiosocius. Next base: position 2,501 of record CBDTXT010000239.1, on the reverse strand, counting down.
GATCCCGGCAGGGACTGTGATGGGTGGTTTGCGGATCAGACTGCCGACCTCGACCATCATCGCTGCCACGGTCGGGTCGCTTGACTCCTGTATCGTCGAGACCGCGGCCTTCAGGCGGTCTTTCACGGTCGCCGAAAAGTGCTCGCTGAATGCCTTGGACTCCCGGCACAGCACCTTCAGCCGTTCGCAGCGCAGCAGGTAGAGCAGCGTATCCTCGGCCGCCTCACCCCGGTTGCACTGCGACAGGTTCACCAGCTGGCAGCTCACGCTGTAGGTGTCGCCCTCGGCGAGCTTTTCGCAGAGTTCGTCATCGTCGTCGAAGATCTCGACCGCCCCGCTGCGCACGATGTACAGGAACCCGTCGACCGGCGGAAACGCGCTTCCGCGCCGCAGATAACGGATCTCGATGTCTTTGGGCAGTTCGTCGAGCAGTTCCGCGCTGAGGTAGCTGAAGGGATTGCGTTGTGCCAGGAATTGGCGGATTTCGATCAGTTCGACTTCCATCGGTACGAAACTTGTTGTCTGGGTGTCGTGGTTTGCGCAGCTTAGCAAAAGCCGCGGTTCGGGACCGCTCGATTCACCAATGCATGCCGCAGAAAAAAGCCCCGCCTCAAAGAGACGGGGCCAGGCTTACTGCTTGCGGATAGCCGCTTAGTGGTCGGTGGCGGTTCCGGCGCCCTTCGGCACGCGGATGTCCTCGACCAGGTGCTGGATGTGCTCCGGCGGCTCCGCGGTGACCTTCGACACCAGGATGGCGACGGTGAAGTTCACCAGTGCACCGATCGCGCCGAACGCGTTCGGCGAGATGCCGAAGAACCAGTTGGGTTTCATCTCACCCAGGAACTCGGTCCCCGGGATGAAGAAGATACCCTTGTGCTGGAACACGTAGAGCAGCGTGATGCCGATGCCCGCGATCATGCCCCAGATCGCACCTGCCCGGTTCACCTTCTTGTTGAAGATACCCATCATCAGCGCCGGGAAGATCGAGCTTGCGGCCAGGCCGAACGCGATCGCCACGGTGCCCGCGGCGAAATCCGGTGGATGCAGCCCGAGGTAACCGGCCAGGAAGATCGCGCCTGCCATCGAGATACGCGACGCGAGCAACTCGCTCTTCTCCGAGATGTTGGGGTTGATCATCCCTTTGATGACGTCGTGTGACACCGCGGAGGCGATGGCCAGCAGCAGGCCGGCAGCGGTCGACAGTGCGGCAGCGAGACCACCGGCAACGACGATCGCAATGACCCAGTTTGGCAGATTCGCGATTTCCGGGTTGGCCAGCACCATGATGTCACGGTCGACCTTGGTCATCTCGTTGCCTTTCCAGCCGAAGCTCTCGGCCTTCTTCGCCATTTCTGGGTCTTTGTCGTTGTAGTACTGGATACGACCGTCACCGTTCTTGTCTTCGAACTGCAGCAGACCGGTGTTTTCCCAGTTCGTGAACCAACGCGGCGCGTTGGCGTATTCCAGGTTCGCGGTTGCCTCGCCGACGGGACCGGTCTGAATGGTCTGCATCAGGTTCAGGCGGGCCATCGAGCCGACTGCCGGTGCAGTGGTGTAGAGGATCGCGATGAACACCAGTGCCCAACCTGCAGAACTACGTGCATCCTTGACCTTGGGGACCGTGAAGAAGCGGATGATAACGTGCGGCAGACCCGCGGTACCGATCATCAGCGACAGCGTGTACACGAACATGTTGAGCTTCGATCCCATGACCTGTTCGGAATACTTCTGGAAGCCCAAGTCCGTGACGACCTGGTCGAGCTTGGCCATCATGCTCATCCCGGGTTCCTGCACGTATTCGCCGATCAGGCCGAGCTGCGGGATCGGGTTACCGGTCAGGTTGAGCGAGATGAAGATGGCCGGAATGGTGTACGCGGCGATGAGCACGCAGTACTGCGCGATCTGCGTATAGGTGATGCCCTTCATGCCGCCCAGTACCGCGTAGATGAACACGATACCCATGCCGATGTACAGACCGGCCTCGTAGCTGGTCTCCAGGAAGCGGGAGAATGCGACCCCGATGCCCTTCATCTGACCTATGACGTAGGTAACCGACGCCAGGATCAGGCAGATGACGGCAACGGCACGCGCGGTCTGTGAATAGAAACGCTCGCCGATGAACTCCGGGACCGTGAACTTGCCGAACTTACGCAGGTAAGGTGCGAGCAGCAGCGCCAGCAGCACGTAGCCGCCGGTCCATCCCATCAGGAAGACCGAGGCGCCGTAACCGTTGAAGGCGATCAAGCCGGCCATCGAGATGAAGGACGCGGCAGACATCCAGTCAGCCGCCGTTGCCATGCCGTTGGCGACAGGGTGTATGCCTTTGCCTGCGACATAGAACTCGCCGGTGGAGCCGGCGCGGGCCCAGATGGCGATCCCGATGTACAGCAGGAACGTCAGGCCGACGACGACATATGTGAGTGTAGAAAGATCCATATTGAGTCAGCCTCTTAGTCTTCGTGCACGTCGAACTCGCGATCAAGCGCGTTCATTCGGGCAGC
>CBDTXT010000238.1:0-5228 GCA_965364465.1 uncultured Chromatiaceae bacterium | reverse complement strand
GCCGCGTTGACGGTCGAGGCCCTGCGGGCCACCCGGCCCGGCGGTGTCTGCACGCGGCGATCCCCCGCGCGGCCTCGGCGTAGACGTATCAAGGCCTGCCGGCAGGGTATATGATGAAGAGGCGAAGCACTTTCTGGGCGACATTTGATGTCGCTCACAACAACAAACTTGGGAGAAAAACCATGGTATCGAGACGCATTGCCGGCCTGTTGGTTGCGCTTTTGATGCTGCCCGCTGCAAGCGCGTGGGCGGACAAGTACACGGACACGATTCAGATCTTCAAAGATGCGATGGAAAGCAAGGCGCTGCTGAATAGCGCCTACGGCTATGCGGTGTTTCCGACGATCGGCAAGGGCGGCATCGGGATCGGCGGGGCATATGGCGAAGGCCGCGTCTACGAGCAGGGCAAGTATATCGGCGACACGAAAATGACGCAGGTCACGGTCGGCTTCCAGTGGGGGGGGCAGGCCTACAGCCAGATCATCCTCTTCGAGGACGAGCGTGCGCTGAAGGAGTTCACCTCGGGCAACTTCGAGTTCGGTGCGCAGGCGAGCGCGGTCGCGATCACGGCCGGTGCTCAGGCAGCGGCCACCACGACCGGCAGCTCGGCCGGGGCGAGTGGCGGCAAGCGTGATGCGACGACCGTCGGCAAATACAACAAGGGCATGGCGATATTCACGGTCGCCAAGGGCGGCCTGATGTACGAGGCCACCGTCGGCGGCCAGAAGTTCGGCTACACGCCGCGCTGATCCCGCGAAAGACCCGGCACGATGCCGGTGAAACGAGAGGCGGCCGTGCAGCACGGCCGCTTTTTCGTTTTCGGCGCGCCCATCAGGCCTTATAGTGGTCGTGACAGCTTGCTCGCGCCGGGCCCGGCCGAGTGGCATCCGAACGGGTCGTGACCACAGAGGTGAATATGTACGCCAATGGCCTATTGTCGAATTGCCTGCGCGCGGCCTGTCTGGTCGCTCTGGCTGCGCCCGCGCTTGCATCGAATGTCTGGTTCGCAAGGGACATGCCGATGTCGCAGATGACCGATGCGGACAGGGAAATCCTGTCTGCGGCGGCCGACGAGGTGCTGGAAAGCGGCGCGGATGGCGCCACGCAGCGCTGGGAGAACCCGGAGACCGGCGCCGGCGGCGAACTGACGCCGCAGTCGACAACGGAACGCGACGGCATGCGCTGCCGCCGGCTCGATATCGCGAACGAGGTCAAGGGCAACACCGCCCGCAGCCACTTCGATTTCTGTCGCCAGGCCGATGGCAGTTGGAAAGTGGTTTCATCGCCGGCGGCGCCCCCGGGTGCATCGGCCCCCAAATCGCCGGCGCAATGAGCGACCCGCGCCGCGCGCACGAATCTGGGCCGGATTGCCGCTCCCAGGGCGGTTGCCACCGCCCGACCGGGCGATGCCCCGACCGGGCGTTCGGGCCGTGTGTCGTCGCTGGGATGCGCTAGCGAAGGTTGGCTGAATGCTGCCGAGATGGCTCAAGTGGGCCCTGTTGGCCGTTGCCGTCGCGATCGTATGGCAACTGGTACGCAGCGAGTTCGTTCACACGGAACGACAGGCGCGCTCGCAGCTAAAGGACGCCGCCGAGCAGGCCTTTCCGAAACGGGCCGCGGCGGCGCAGGCGCGTTACGGGCTGTCGCGTCTCTATCCTGCCCGCTCGGGAAGTCTGGAGGTCGTGCTGGTGCATGGCCTGGACGACCCGGGCAAGGTCTGGATGAATCTCGCCCCGGCACTTGGCGCGGCCGGATACGGCGTCAGCCAGATGACCTACCCGAACGACCAGCCGGTGCACGATTCCGCGGCCCTGCTGCACGCGTCGCTGCGCCCGCTGTCGCGGGACGGTGTCGACCAGGTCGCGATCGTCGCGCACAGCATGGGCGGCCTGGTGACGCGGGAAATGCTGACCAATCCGGTGTTCGCCTGTGGCGGCGCGCACTGCCCGATTCCCAGGGTGCGGCAATTGATCATGATCGGCACCCCGAACCACGGCTCCAACCTCGCGCGGTTCCGCGGTCTCGGGGAACTGCGCGAGCAGTTCGCCCGCATCCTCGCCGGCGAGGCCGGCTGGCTCGACTGGATCTTCGACGGGGCGGGCGAGGCCGGTATCGACATCCCACCCGGCAGCCCGTTCCTGACGGCGCTGAACGCGCGGCCGCCTCCAAGAGGCACCGCGATGGACGTGATTGCCGGGGTGGTCGCAGACGAGCAGGCGCAGGCGATGGACCGGCTGATCGTCGAATCCCTGTCCAGCGACCCGACGCTGCGGGTGGCCCCGCTGGCCGAGCGCCTGGGCGACGGCCTGGTGAGCCTGGCGTCCGCCAGATTGCCGGGCGTGCCGTTGCACCGCGTGCAGGGCAATCATCTGTCGATCATCCGCAACCTCGACGCGGACGACGACCGCGTCCCACCGGCGATCCCGATCGTGCTGGGACTGCTGTCGGCAGACCGCCCGCCGGGTGCCGTGGCGCGCGGCGGGCCCGCGACCATGTCAGACGTCGGTTCTCAGCCGGGGCGATCTTTGGCAAGATGACGCCTCGTGGGCGACCGTCTCTCCGGTCGCCCGCGTCCGCCCGCAACCGCTTCGAGGACCTGCCCGAAGGATGGATAGCCGCGAACAGATCGAACACCTCCATGAGCGCATGTCGCGCTCGATCATCGGCCAGGAACACATCGTCGAGCGACTGCTGATCGGACTGCTGGCCAACGGCAACCTGCTGGTGGAGGGCCTGCCCGGTCTGGCCAAGACGCGTGCGGTCAAGAGCCTGGCGCAGAATCTGGACACAGATTTCAGCCGCGTGCAGTTCACGCCCGACCTGTTGCCGTCCGACATCACCGGGACCGAGGTCCTGCACAGCGACGCCGACGGTCCGCAATTCCGCTTCGAGCCGGGCCCGCTGTTCGCGAACATCGTGCTGGCCGACGAAATCAACCGTGCCCCGGCCAAGGTCCAGGCCGCGCTGCTCGAGGCAATGGAGGAGCGACAGGTCACGGTGGCGGGTACCACGCACAAGATGCCCGCGCTGTTCATGGTCATGGCCACGCAGAACCCGGTCGAGCAGGAGGGCACCTACCCCTTGCCCGAGGCGCAGATGGACCGCTTCATCATGCATGTCTATATCGACTACCCGGACGAGGCGTCGGAGCTGGAGATCATCCGTCTGGTGCGTGGCGAGTCGGCGGCCGAGGGCGGCAGCGACGCGGCCTTGGCCCCGGTGCCGCAGCAGGCGGTCTTCGATGCCCGAACGGCGATCGCCCAGGTCCACGTCGGCGAGGCGATGGAGCGTTATATGGTCGACCTGGTGTTCGCCACCCGCTACCCGGACCGCTACGACCCGGACCTTCGGCGCTGGATCCAGATCGGTGTGAGCCCGCGCGGCGGCATCTCGCTGGACAAGTGTGCGCGCACGCACGCCTGGCTGGCCGGGCGCGACCATGTGTTGCCGGACGACGTGCGCGCGCTGGTACACGATGTGTTTCGCCACCGTCTGGCGCTCAGTTACGAGGCGGCGGCCGACGGTATCTCGGCCAACGCGGTGCTGGACCGCATCGTCGATCTGGTCGCGGTCGCGTGAATCCGGGGCCGTCAACACTTGGAGGCAACTGAACCGTGAGTATCAAACCTACAGCCCTCGTCTGGCTGGCCGCGCTCTGCCTCGCCGGACAAGCCGCATCGGCGGCCGACCGGGAGGCGCCGCCGCGGCTGGTGCTGCAGATCACGGTCGACGCGCTGCGCGGCGACCTGCCGACCCGTTATGCGAACGTGCTCGGCGACGGTGGCTTTCGCTACCTGATGGGTCAGGGGATTCACTATGCCGATGCCCATTATCAGCATGCCAACACCGAGACGATCGTCGGCCACACCTCGCTGGCGACCGGCACGGTCCCGGCGGCACACGGCATGATCGGCAATGTCTGGTTCGATCGTGAGCAGGGTCGACTCGTGTACAACATCGAGGACGCGCGTTACCGGCTGCTGACCCCGGGGGCCGACGTCGATGCGAAGACCGAGATCGACCCGACGCAGCGTGCCGCCAAGGTCGACGGACGCTCGCCGGACGCGATCCTCTCGTCGACCTTCAGCGACGAACTGGCCGTGCATTACGCCGGTCGCTCCAAGATATTCGCGGTCTCGGTCAAGGACCGCGGCGCGGTGTCGATGGCCGGCCATGCGGGCAAGGCCTTCTGGTTCTCCAAATCGATCGGGCAGTTCGTCACCAGCAGTTACTATTACGACCGTTATCCCGACTGGGTCGAGGCGTGGAACGCCACCGAACCGGCCGCGGCCTATGCCGGCACGTCCTGGGAGTTGACCCTTCCGGCGTCGGACTACCTGTTCGGGGATGCCGACGACAACGCCTACGAGACCGATTTTCCGGGTTTCGGGCGCACCTTCCCGCATGCCTATGGCGCCGCCGACGACAAGTACTTCACCACGCGCCTGACGCTGAGCCCGGCCGGCGACGAACTGACGCTCGCGTTCGCCAAGGCGCTGATCGAAAACGAGGGGCTCGGCCAGGACGCGGTGCCCGACTACCTGGCGATCAGCTTCTCGTCCACCGATTATGTCGGGCACATCTTCGGCGCCTCGAGTCTCGAGAGCGAGGACAACCTGGCGCGGCTCGACCGCACCCTGGCCGAGCTGTTCGCGTTCGTCGACCAACGGGTCGGTCTGCAGAACACGCTGATCGTGCTCTCGGCCGATCATGGACAACCGGAGGTACCCGGCCACCTGCACGCCCTGGGTATCCAGGAGGCCGCGTATTTCGACACCGACGCGCTGGACAAGACCCCGGCGATCGCGGCCCTGAAGCAAAGATTCGGCATCGGCGAGGAATTGATCAAGGCCTTTTTCCAGCCCTATTTGTACCTGGACCGCGAACTGATCCGTGACAAGGGCCTCGACCCGGCAGCGGTCGAGCAGGCGGTTGCCGAAGAGCTGCAGAAGTTCGACGGCATCGCCGCGGCCGTATCGGCGACTGCGCTGCGCACCGGCGGGCTGCCCGACACGCTGCTGATGCGGTCAATCCTGCGGAACTTTCACCCAAAGCGCTCCGGCGACGTGATCCTGGTCTTCGAACCGAATGTCTTCATCAACGACTTCGACGGCCTTGAGGTCGCCTCGACCCATGGCTCGCCATGGCGTTACGACACCTTCGTGCCGGTGATGTTTGCCGGAGACGGTATCGGGGCGCGGACCGTCAGCCGTCCGGTCACACCCTAC
>CBDTXT010000237.1:0-5244 GCA_965364465.1 uncultured Chromatiaceae bacterium | reverse complement strand
CTAGAGACCACTCCATAAGAAAATGGGATCGCCTATCCGCTGACGCGCGAGAGCCAATCGGACGCATGACTATGAATAGAACGATATTCGTTCGGCTTATTGACAAGGGCTCCGATGTTTGGCTGCCGGTCGAGGCGGACGGCACCGTGCACAGCATTGGCCTGGACGACGTTGCGCTCCGGCCGACACGCACCTGGCGGTCTGGAGACGATGTCGCCTACCCGGTTGCGTGGCGCCTCGCGGTGCCGTCCCACGGACTCGACCTGGTGGTCGAGGCGGCGTTCGACGAACAGGAAATGGACGTCTCGGTGCGCTACTGGGAAGGCGCCGTGGTGGTATCGGGCAGCGAGCGCGGTGTCGGCTACCTGGAGCTGAGCGGCTACCTGCGCTGAACCCCGGGGCGTAGCATCGCCTGCAAGCGAGCGAGCGCCAGCGGCCGGTCCGGGCGGACCGCGATACACCGCAACGCCTCCTCGGGCACAAGGGGTTCACGGCCCGCGAGCTGCCTCTCGAGTACGGTGAGGTCGGCATCGGACACGTCGTCGTGCCGTTCGCGGCGGCGCAGCACGCGTTCGCGCAGTACCTCCGGCGGCGCGTCGCAGTCGATAATCACGAACGGGACTTCAAGCGACGCGGCCAGGTCGCGAAAACCGGCGCGCTGCGCGCGCCGGAGGAAGGTCGCGTCGACAACCGCGACATACCCGGCCCCGACGACCTCACGGGTCAGCGACTCGAGCCGGGCATAGGTCCGAGCCGTCGATTCCGGCGTGTAGGCGCCACGCCCGGTCGCATCGCTCAGCGGGTCGACACCGAGCAGGCGTTTGCGCTCCAGATCGGATCGCAGACACACGGCCGGCAAGCTGTCCGGCAGACTGCGCGACAGGTGGCTCTTGCCGCTCCCCGATACCCCGACCGTGATGATCACCGCCCCGTGCTGCGGCACAGTGAGCCGCCGCGCAAAGGCCAGGTAGGCATCGAGCTCGGCGCACACGCTGCGACGCGTCGGCACATCGAGATCCGACTGGCCGACACGGATCGCAGCGATCTTGGCCCGCACCAGCGCGCGGTAGACCTCGTAGAAACGCAGTACGGACAGGCCCTGATAGTCGCCCGTGTGCTGCAGATAGCGACTGAGGTAGCGGTATGCGAGGTCGGGCCGCTCGCGCTCCTGCAGGTCCATCGTCATGAACGCGGTGTCGCTGATCGTATCGATCCAGCGCAGGCCCGGATTGAACTCGATCGCATCGAACACGACCGGGCGATCGTCGATCAGCGCAACGTTGCCCAGATGCAGGTCCCCGTGACACTCGCGGACATGGCCGGCTTGCTTGCGCGCCTCCAGTACACTGCCCAGCCGCCGGCGCTGTGCGGCGGTCCACGCCTTGAGCGGTGCCAGCGTCGCGGCGGTCTTCGGGGCATGCCGCTCGATATGCGCCAGGTTCTGGATCATCGGGGCATACGCCGCGTCCGCGCTGCCAAAGGATGCCGCCGGGTCGCAACGCGCGATGGTCTGATGGAAACGGGCAACCTCGGTCGCCAGCGTTTCGATCAGCTGACCGTCGATCCGGTCCACGAGACGGGACAGAATCGCGTCCGGATCGAAGCGCCGCATGCACACGGCCCAGTCGATCACCGGCCCGTCACCGTCGATCCTCGGCGCCTCGATGGACCCGGTGACCGCGCTGACGCGCAGATAGACTTGCGGGGCCAGACGCCGGTTCAGCCGCAATTCCTCGAGGCAGGCCCGATGCCGCGCCTGCAGGCCGAGGAAATCGAGAAAGCCGAGATCCAGCGGCTTCTTGAGCTTGTAGGCGAGATCGCCGGCCAGCACCACGCTGGAGATGTGGGTGTCGATCCGGCGCCGCGCCTCACCGCCCTGTGGCCAGCGTGCCGGCTGCATTAGCGAAGCGACCAGGGCCTCGTGCTGCTCTGGTGTCTCTATAGCCATGGGCACCTGCCTTGTGCGCTCTGTGCACAGTCTGAAGGCGGTCGCTGTCGTTCGATATCGCGTTTGATCTGGCACATTGTCAGGCATCGCGGGCGCTGAATAAACTGAGCACCCATGGTCCCGACCCGGCAGCAACGATGCAAATGATTTGCGGGGGCGAACTCCCGGTTTCCTCGGATTTCGAACTGATCGGCAAGTGGCTGCCGCTGGCGGGCGCGCGTCTGCTCGAGCTCGGCTGCGGTGCCGCCCTCACCACGCGGCGGCTGGCCGAGTCATTTCCGGTCCGCGAGATCATCGCGATGGAAGTCGACCGAATTCAGCACCGCAAGAACCTGCAGATGACAGACCTGCCGCAGGTGAAGTTCCTGATCGGCGGGGCCGAGGCGATCGACCTGCCCGACCGATCGGTGGACGCGGTGATCATGCTGAAGTCGCTCCACCACGTGCCGGTTGGCGAGATGGACCAGGCGCTGCGCGAGATTGCCCGCGTGCTGCGTCCAGGTGGCACAGCCTATATCTCCGAGCCGGTCTATGCGGGCGCGTTCAACGAGATTCTGCGCCTGTTCAATGACGAGCGCGTCGTGCGCGAAGCGGCCTTCGACGCGATCCGCCGGGCCATTGCCGCCGGGCCGCTGGAACTGGCGCGCGAATTCCATTTCAACAACATCAGTCGCTTCGACGGTTTCGCGGAATTCGAGCAGCGCGTCATCGGCGCGACGCATTCGGCATTCGAGATCGACGACGCGCTGCATGACGAGATCAGGTCGCGTTTTGTGCCCCACCTCGACACGGAAGGTATCGCCGAATTCCGCAATCCCATGCGTGTCGACCTGCTACGCAGCCCGGGTTGAGCGAGCCGCTGTGTCCCGGTCGCGCTATTCGTCGCGCGGGGGGCGTGTTAGTTTAGATGGGCAATTGCATCGTCCCACCGGCAGTGAGCCATGCGCAGCCTGATCCTTTTTCGACACGGCAAGTCTGATTGGGACGCCCCCTATTCAAGCGACCACGAACGGCCGTTGGCACATCGGGGCCGCGATGCCGCACGAACCATGGGGCGCCTGTTGAGCCACACGCGTCAGGTACCGGACCTGGCGGTGAGTTCGTCCGCATTGCGCGCGCGCGACACGCTGCAGCTCGCAGCGCGTGCCGGCCGCTGGCAGTGCGCGATGCGCATCGAAAGCGCGTTGTACGAACGTTCAGCGCCCGACGTAATGCAATGGGTGTGCGGACTGGAAGAGGACCCGGACTGTCTTCTGCTGACCGGCCACGAACCGACCTGGTCAGACCTGGCAGGGCGCCTGATCGGCGGCGCGACGCTGAAGGTCCCCACCGGCGCGATGCTGCGCATCGAGCTGGACATCGAGGGTTGGGGACAGATCGATCGCGGCATCGGTGAACTGCGCTGGCTGCTCCCGCCAAGGCTTGTCGCCAAATTCAAGAACGGCAGGTGAGTGGCGGCGGCACGCGCCGCTGCGGACTCAACGCTGCTTCCAGCCGCCGCCTGCCCCCTGATACCAGTAACCGGGCAGCGCCTCCTGCACCCATACCTTGGCGAAGGTCGAGCGCACGTCCGCTTCCCACTCGGGATGCCCGTTCGCACTGGCGATCTCGCGGTACAGCTTGGCCCGGTCCGCATTCTCGTCCGCGACCAGTTTCTTGACCTGGTTGCGTTGCGCCAATGGCACCGCGTTCAGGTCGCGCACCTTGACCGAGCCGTTGTTGTCGAAACCCACCGCGCCGCTGCGATAGAAGGGCGCGAGTCGCGGCTGGCGCCGTTCCATACTGGTGCGAATCGCACTGATCGACGGGGTGTTGATGTTGATGTTTGCCTGCGCCGCATGCGCGGCCGGGATCAGGTGCTCCAGCAGCCGACCAAAGGCCATCGCCAGCGGGTGCGGTGGTGCAGCGTGCGACTGCTTGTCGTCCGGCTCTTCGAGCGGTGGCACAGGCTCTGCTGGATCCTCCTGCAGTACGTCGCGGACGATCGTGCGGGCTGCCTCTTCGGCGGCGGCCGCCGGAAAATAGATGTTGATGGTCACACAGGCGGTCAACACCAGCGCCATCAGTGGGATGCCCAGTGCCTTGCTTGCGATGCCCTGTCCCGTTCGACTCATTGAATCTGTGCCCCCTCGAGCTGAATCTGTTGCAGGCGTTGTACCAGATCACGCCATGCGACGCTGCGGTTTCGACCGATCACGTCGATCCGTGGCAGGCCGGCGCCTTTGACAAGGTAATAGCCCCCGTCGGGACGTGCAAGCCCGTCGAGCTGAGCCACGTTCCCCTGCAACGCCACCTTGAGATCGATACGGTCGTAGCGAAACTGGTCGAATACCTGGAGCACGGTCGTGGACAAGCCGGCCGGTATCCCGCTGCCAAGCTCGGTCAGGTTTTCCACCGCACGTTGGCTGATGCGTCGCCGTGCGCCCTTGTCTGACGGCGTGTAGAGGTGGAGCGAGAAATTCGCCGGCTGCCACCCGACGAGCTGTAGGTCGCGCAGGTCGCCGTCCAGGCGTCCCTCGATGAGACCGAACGAAAAGGTCCGGGTCAGCGCCTCCAGGCTCAGACCACGCAGCGTGGCATCGGCCCGGAGTACCGGGACCGTGCCCAGCGGGTCCCGGATGCTGAGGTTGTCGACGCGAACATCGCCGTCGAAGGCCGAGAAATCCAGACCGCCGCCGATGCTCAGGATCTGGTCGGCATAACGCATCTCGCGCAGCTGTCCGCTGACGACGCCGCCGAACGGCGGCCATTCCAGGACTTCTGTCAGTCGCTCGAGCGACACCTTGCGCAACGAGGCGCTCGCATCCCAGGCGGGCCGGGCACCCTCCGCCAACACCCCGTCCATCCGGAAACTGTCCAACGCCACCTCGCCTCCGAGCAAGGGCACAACGATCGGCTCGAGCAGCTCGACGCGGTCGCCGGCGAAACTGGCCTGCACACTGAATCCGCCGACTGGGATGCGATACAGGCTGGCACCGCTGACCGTGACGCGTGAGGCGGACACCCGGCTGCCGCGATCCCACGCCACGCTGCCGTCGCTCGGACCGAGCGAAAAACGTCCCTGACGGTCTTCGAGGCCGAGCCGGTTGAGTTCGAGGCCGGCCTGCTCGATCCCCTCCCGGTCAAAATGCAGCACCAGCCCGACGCGACCGGCCACGTCCATGTCGTCTGCCGGGGTACCGATCAAGAATGGCTGCAGCAGGCGCCGATACAGGCTGCCCGCATCGTCACTGTGCGCCGCGACAGTGAAGTCGTGCAGCGCGCCCGAGGCGAAGCTGCCTGTGCCCGAGACATAG
>CBDTXT010000236.1:0-5254 GCA_965364465.1 uncultured Chromatiaceae bacterium | reverse complement strand
CGTCGGCCACCGCATTACGTGCGACCGTCCACGCAGGCGGGTACAGGCGCAGCACCTCGTGAATCACCTGAGACGTGTACTGCAATGCCTTGAGCTGCTCCAGGGACGGGAGCGCCTCCGGTACCAACGCGTCGATCTCTGCCCTGACCTTGGCCTGGACATCCGGGTGCCGGCCGAGCAGGTAGAGCGCCCAGCCCAGCAGGCTTGCGGTCGTCTCGTGGCCGGCCAGGTACAGGGTAATGACCTCGTCGCGCAATTGCCGATCGTCCATGCCCGCCCCGGTGGCCGGGTCACGGCTTTCCAGGTAGGCACCGAGCAGTGTGCGGTCGGCATCGGGGGCCTCGCCTTCGCGAAACCGCTCGATCACGTCGTAGACCATGCTGTCGAGTTCCCGCAGGGTTTGCCGGAAACGCCGGTTGCCCGGCGTGGGCAGCCACAGCGGGACCTGCAGACTCGCCGGGCCGCGGCGGCCGATCACGGCGAGTGCCGCACCGAACGCGGCGGCGGCGCGCTCGCTCTGTCGACTCAGATCGAGACCGAACAGGGTCCGGCCGACGATCGCGAGTGTCAGGCGTGTCATCTCGCGCTGTACGTCGAGCGCTAGCGCATGATCGGCCGCCCGCCAGTCCGCAATCAGTTGATCGGTACAGTCGGCCATGGTCGCGAGATACTGCCGCAGCTTCGCCGGACGGAAGGCCGGGCTGGCGAGTTCCCGCTGCCGGCGCCAGAGCGCGCCCTCGCTGGTCACCAGTCCGTTTCCGAGCAGCAGACGGGTGCCGTCGTAGGCCGATCCCTTGACATAGTTTTCGCGACCGGACCGCAAGACACGTTCCACCGCATCCGGGTGAGCGACCATCACCAGGCGGTGCCCGAGCGGCAGCCGCACCTGGAACAGAGGCCCGTATTCGGCCACGAAGCGGTGGAAGGGCCGCAACAGGTCCCTGCCGAGAAAGGGTCCGATCGTCCCCAGCAGGGGTTTTCCGCGCGGGCCCGGCAGTTCACGGATGCCGCTGCCCCCAGAGCGGCTACGCATCGCGCGTCCCCCCCCGGCGACGGCGGGCCTCGAGCGTCTTTCTGATCGCGTCCTGAAAGACCGCCATCAGTACCGCGGTGGACACGCCGATCATCAGGACGCCGTTCATCGCCTGTAGCGGCCCGAGCAGCTTGTGCTTCTCCGACATCACGATGTCGCCGTAGCCCAGCGTGGCGAAGTTGACCGCCGAGTGGTAGTAGGACTCGCTGAACAGATCGAATTCACCCAGCAACTGAAACAGCAGGGCCCAGATCGCCGCCTGTGCCAGGTTGCCGAGCATCAACAGCAGCATCACCCCATTGATCACGATGAGACTGGCGGCCATCGACGGGTTGTTCACCAGGTAGTCGTGACGCCCGTAGTAGCGCACCGCCTTGAGCACCAGGAGCGACTGCAACAGCAGGCACAGGCCCATGGTCGAGATACCGAGCGCGAGATTGATCAGCATTAGCGCGATTCCTGAACGGGGGCTGGCAGTGTGGCGCGCCGGCGACGCCGGGTGCGCAGCGCCTCCAGTGCGACGATGGCCAGCCAGGCATAGAGAGTGACGGCGATGAACAGGCCCATACGCACCATGAACGCGGTGTAGACGTCCTTGCCGTTCGCGCTGTCCGCGATGGCCGGCCCGAACAGGATCAGCACCGTCACCGCGGTGTTCAGCCAGAATGAGCCAGGGAAACGGCTGCGGATGAGCCCGTACAGTTTGCTTGCGATATACAGGCCGAACAACAGCGTCCACAACGACAGCATCCACAAGTTGGGATGGATCTTCAGCGCGAACCAGAGCAAGACCGCGAAACAGCCGCCGAGAAAGGTCGAGCCGAGTAGCTCCCTGCCGGCATCGCGGGCGCCGCTCACCGAGCCCTGCTGACCGAGCGTCACCGCCTTCATGATGATCGCCAGGTACATCGTGGGGTTGGTCAGCGCGACCAGGTAGGCGGGCAGCACGATCAGCGCGGCCCGCAGAGCGATCCAGTTGGAGCGTTCCGCCCCGGTCTTCGAGGGTCTTGCCTTCTTCCCCGGCGCGGCGTCTTCCGGAAACCAGGGATAGACGAGCCACTGGCAGGCGACCGCCAACGCGATGCCGGACACCAGCGCTTGAATCACGGCCGTCGCGAGCGCGTAGCTGACGGTGCCGGCGGCCGAGATCAACGTGAACCCAACCGTGAGGAAGGTGCCGACCAGGGCCATGCCCCTGTTCACCGTCAGGTACGCGCTGAGATACAGGCCGAGGGCCACGATCAGGATCGCGGTGAACGGGTAATGGGTCAGCATCGGGATCAGCAGCAGCCCGACCCCGAGGGTGATCAGTACCAGCACGATCAGTCCGAACAGGCCCTTTACGCCCATCGGCGGGGCCGGCGCAGCGCCCAGTATCAGTGCGAACAAAGGCGCCAGAAAGGGTATCGGCAGCGCGAGCGCGTAGGCGATGGCCTGGGCCAGCGCCATCGTCAGGCCCAGACGGAAAATACGCCGCGCCTGGACAGGCATTTCAGCTCCTGCCGCGATCAGTACGCATACGACAGCCAACTCATCAGGCGCATGTACGCCTGACCCAGCGGGTTGAGCAGGCTCTCGGCCTGGGTGAAGGCCATCACCGAGGCCTGTCCGCCGACCCGCAGTCGGCCGCGCAGTCCCTCCTCTTGCGCGACCTCGAAGCCGATGATCACCGGAAACCGCTGCGCCTGGCGCAGCCAGTCGCGGTCGTTGTCGACGGTCGGCAGGTTTCCCGGCGGCGGTGGCTGACCTTTGCTGACCCCGAGGCCGATGCTGCGCACCTGGCCCTGGAATACCCGGCCGGGCAGCGCATCGAACAGGATCTCAACCGGGGTGCCGACCGCGACGTGGCCCAGGTTGTTCTCGGTGAACTCGGCATTGATCCAGACGTCGTTGACCGCGACCAGCGTCAGGACCGGACTGCCCGCGGCGGCGTAGAGCCCGACGTCTGCCCGCAGGTCGGTAATCACGCCGCGCGTAGACGCCTTCACCACCGTATTGCCAAGGTCCAGCTCGGCCTTTTCGACTGCACTCTGCGCCGATTTCAGGATTGCGTTGTTCGCATCGTCATCGCCGCCCTTCTGTTCGATGGTCTGCTGGATGGCCGCCTGCGCGGCCACCACCTGCGCGCGCGCCTGATCCAGCGAGGCGCGCGAACTCTCCAGCAGGCGCAGCGAAATGGTCCCCGGGTCTTCCTTGTACAATCGCTGCAGCCGGTTGTAGCCCTTTTCCTGCTTCACCTCGTTGGCCAAAGCCGCCTCCAGATTGGCACGCGCGGACGCCACCCCGGCGCTACCCGCATCGACCTGGCGGCGCGCACTCTCGAGATCCGATCGCGCCTTGTCCAGCGCGATCCGGTACTGCGAGGGATCGACCTCGAACAGCCGCTGGCCGGCCTCGACCTGCTGGTTGTTCTCGACCCACACCTGGGTCACGACACCTGCCACCTTGGGGGCGACGCCGACGACATAACCCTGCACCCTGGCCTGGGTCGTATAGGGGGTAAAGCGGTCGCCGAGCAGGTACCAGAAAAGGCTGAGCAGGATCAGCAGCACCACGATCGCCCCACCCTTTTTCACCGATCCTGACGCTGCCTCCGCCCCGTCATCGGACGCCACCTGGCTGTGTTCGGGGTCCTGCGGGGCCTCGCCCCCCGGGTTGGAGACCGGCGGGGGGTTCGGGACGGGCTCGGTCTTGGTATCACTCATCCGGCAAGGTCTCCGACGCGGGTGGCGGAACGAGGCTGTCAGCAGGCAAGGGGCTCTCGAGCAGATCACCCCAGTCGCTGCGTTGCTCCATGGTATCGCGCAAGGCCTCGGGGATCAGCCGCTGCACCGGCATGTCGAGCCAGCCGCCGCCCAGCGCCTTGTACAGCGCGACCACCGCGCTCACGTAGCTGCCCTGGTTGGACAGCTGGTTGTCGGTCTGGGCGAACAGCGAACTCTGCGCGTCGAGCACGCGCTGAAAATCCGCGTAACCCTCCCGGTAGCGCGAGTTGGCGAGCTCCAGCGCACGCTTGGCCGCGATCACGGAGGCGTCCAGTACCTGCTTCCGCTCGGCGGTCTTCGCTACGCTGACCGCGGCGTCGTCGACCTCGCGTGCGGCCTGCAGCACGGTCTCCTGGTATTGCTCGATCAATTGCTGCAGGCGTGCGTCCTGCACCCGGACATTGTTGCCGATGCGGCCGTAGTCGAAGATGTTCCATACGAACGCCGGGCCGACGCTCAGGGTCCCGGTGTCCGGGCTGATACTGAGACTGTTGCCGGACACCCCGATGCTGCCCAGCAGCGCGATCGAAGGATAGAAGTCTGCCTCGGCAATGCCGATCTGCGCGGACTGGGCCGCGACCTGGTGCGCGGCGGCGCGGATGTCGGGACGCCGCATCAGCAGATCCGCCGGGATGGCCTGGATCACCTCCGCCAGTACCGCGGGCAGCTCGGCAGGCTGTTCCTTCAGCTCGGCGATGTCACCGGGCGGACGGCCGAGCAGCGCAGCGAGCGCGTTGCGGGTCTTCGTCAATGTAATCTGCAGGCTCGGGATGGTCGCTAAGGTCGCCAGGTACTGGGTCTTGGCCTGCTGCAGGTCGAGTTCCGATTTCTCGCCCCGGGTGTAGAGTAGCTCGGTGATCTCGTAGCTGCGCTTTTGGATCGCCGCGTTCTCGCGCGCGATCGCAATCCGCAGGTCGGTGGTGCGATAGGCGAAGTACAGGTCCGCGACCTGGGCGCTGAGCAGTACCTGCACGTCCTGTTGATTCGCAATCGACGCGAAGAATGCGGCATCGGCCGACTCGATGCCGCGCCGGAAGCGCCCCCAGAAGTCCAGCTCCCAGCCCAGGTTGAAGCCGGCCTGGTAACTGCCGAAATCCTGGTCGCTGCGCGGCTGCGAGCCGCCGCGTTGCCGGGCATTCACATAGTTGGCACCACCACCCAGCTGCTGGTTTTGCGGGTACAGCGCACTGCCCGCGATGCCCAGCTGGGCGCGACTCTCGAGGATTCGCACCCCTGCAAGGCGCAGCGACGGATTCTCCCGAGACATGCGCGTCATGATCTCGCGCGCTGGCGCCATCGTGATGCGCTTCTCTTCGAGGTCCGGCAGACGGGACCGGCCTGCCATCGGCTGACTCGCAGTTGTTTCGGGAACACCCCCATCCCACCCCTGACCGAGCTGGAACGGACGCTCGCCTCGCGGGAGAATTCAGATCCCGCGAGCAGCTACTCGGCCCGT
>CBDTXT010000235.1:0-5292 GCA_965364465.1 uncultured Chromatiaceae bacterium | reverse complement strand
CCGCTTCAATGCCGGACGTGACGATATCCTCTGGTACTACAGCGAACTCGCCCGTATCTTCAGCGCGCACGGCCCGCCGCAATTGGCGCGCGAGTTGGTGCTGGTCGTAGACCAGTTGCACGCCGAGGTGGCGGCGCGCGGGTCGACGTCGGGCTGAACCGCAGGTCCGGCGGTGCCCCGGCCGCTCTGATCCGGCGAGAACGGCCGAAGGTGGGGCGCAACGATCCCTGTCCCTGCGGGTGCTTCGATTGGACGGCCTCGTGCTGCGTGGGGCGGGCTCCGCCCGCCGATCCCGGTGTGCCGAGCCGATCGGGTCGGCGGGAACCGCGCTTGATCGACCGCGTCGACGCCGCAGGTCCACGGCGGACTTCTCAGCCGGCGCGACAGATGTCATGCTGTCCCCATGGAATGTAGGGTTATTTGATGGCATTGGTGCCTCGGCGGCCGCGCGCCCCCAACAGCACCGGCCACCTTTGGAGCAAGGATTTTCGCAGCGTTCATCCGAATGTTGCCCAAACTGCATCGATGCATGGAGGTACGACATGTCGCAACGCCATCCGATAATCGCTGTCACCGGTTCGTCCGGGGCGGGCACCTCGACGGTGAAGGTCGCGCTGGAGCATATATTTCGCCGCCTGGGCATCAACGCCGCGGTGGTGGAGGGTGACAGCTTCCACCGCTACGACCGCAAGGATATGCGCAAGGAGCTGAAACTCGCGAAGAAGGAGAACCGCAATCTCAGCCACTTCGGCCCCGAGGGGAACCTGTTCGACAAGCAGTACGAACTGTTCAAGTCCTATGGCGAGAGCGGGACGGGCATGCGTCGCTATTACATCCATAACGAGGAAGAGGCCGAACGTCACGGCGCCAAGCCGGGCACCTTCACCAAATGGGAGCCGCTGCCGCCCGACACCGATCTGCTGTTCTACGAAGGTCTGCACGGCGGCGTCGTCACCGACGAGTTCAATATCCGCGAACACGTGGATCTGCTGATCGGTGTTGCGCCGACGATCAACCTGGAATGGATCCAGAAGATCAACCGCGACACCGGGGAGCGCGGCTACGAGCGGGAAGGCGTGATGGATACGATCTATCGGCGCATCTATGACTACATGCACTACATCGTTCCGCAGTTTTCCAGAACGAACATCAACTTCCAGCGCACCCCGTTGGTCGACACCTCCGACCCGTTCCTGCAACGTGAGATACCCACCCCGGAACAGAGTCTGGTCGTGATCCACTTTCTCAGTCCCGGGGCCTCCGACGAATACAAGCTGCAGCTCAGGGGTTTGATCGAGGGTGCGATGATTGCCGGTTTCAACACCATGGTGATTCCGGGCACCAAGATGACCTATGCGCTGGAGATGATACTGAGCAAGCGCATCGAGGGACTGATGCAGAAGCGCGGCCACCTCTGAACCGGCGGCGTGGAACGAAAGTGGTGGCACGCGCCTGGGCCGCGCCCATGACGCGCAACGAGGTGTGCGGCCACGCTACTCGGCGGGCGCAGGGGGTGCCGCGATCCCGGTCGGGACCTCCCAGCTCTTGAGCCGGCGCAGGTAGAGGCGCGCCAGCCCGTCACCGTATTCCCAGTACTCGAACTTGTTGCCCGAGCGGCGGCGCTGCGGCTCGCCGAGGATCTCGGTGACCTCGTGCGGCTCCAGCCCCTTGGTCAGCAACTGCCAGTTGGCGGCCTGCCGCCAACCCCCGGGCAGCGGTTGTACGGTCCGGGCCGGATTGACCGGTACCCCTTCGCGCAACGTGGCCTCCAAGCGGTCGACGCGTGTCTGCAGGTCGCGGACCTGCCGCTGCAGCGCCTCGATGCCTGGGCCTTCGGCGGCGGGATCGGCCGCGGCGACGCCCGGCACCGTAATGGACAGGGTCATCAGCAACAGCGCCGTATAGCAGCAGGGCACGGCCACGTTTCGCATGTTCCGCATCATCGATCCTGAGTTCCAGATGTCGCCGGCCAGCATAGCGCAGCATGCCCTTGCGAAGAACCGCAGCGCGATGGGCCGGGCGGTGGTGCGTAGGCGTGCCCCGGAGTCAGCAGATCCGTGGCATCTGCTCCCCGACCAGCATGTCGACGATGCGCTCGCCGCCGAAACCGGTCTCGAGTATCACCGTGCACCCCGGTGCCTCGGTGCCCCGGCCGATGCAGCGGCTGTCCCGTCCGGCAGGGTGGGTGCGCATTACGCGCAGCAGCGCTTCCACCGATGCGGCCGGCACTACCGCGACCAGCTTGCCCTCGTTGGCGAGGTAGAGCGGATCGAGTCCGAGGATCTCGCTCAGTCCGCGGACCTCCGGGCGCACCGGGATCTGCCCCTCCTCGATGCGCAGGCAGGTGCCGCTCGCCGCGGCGAACTCGTTGAGCACGGTCGCCACGCCGCCACGCGTCGCGTCGCGCATGCAGTGGATGTCCGGACAGAGCTCCAGCATGGCCTGGATCAGCCCGTTCAGCGGCTGGCAGTCGGTCTCGATGTTGCTTTCCAGCGCCAGCTCGCCGCGTGCATCGGCGATCGCGGCGCCATGGTCGCCGATGAAGCCGTTGAGCAGGATCGCGTCGCCCGGCCGGGCGCGGTGGGTCGCGATATCGATCCCGTCGGGGATCACGCCGATGCCGGCGGTGTTGATGAAGAGCCTGTCCGCGGCGCCCCGCGGCACGACCTTGGTGTCGCCGGTCACGACTTGAACGCCGGCCGCGTCCGCGGTCGCCTTCATCGAGGCGACGATGCGTTGCAGCTCGGCCACCGGCAGGCCCTCCTCGATGATCATGCCGCAAGTCAGGTACTTCGGGACGGCACCGCCGACGGCGAGGTCGTTGACGGTGCCGGTCACGGCCAGTTTGCCGATATCGCCGCCGGGGAAGAACAGTGGTGCGACCACGTAGGAATCGGTGGTCATCGCCAGCCTGCCGCCACCGGCAAGCAACGCGACGGCGTCGATTCGTGCCTGGTCCTCGAGTTCCGAGAGGGTGGGGTTGTCGAACCCGTTGACGAACAAAGCGTCGATCAGATCGCGCATCGCCTTGCCCCCGGCGCCATGGGCCAGCGTGATGGTCTCGGCCCTGAACGGCCGGCCCGGTTTCCCGGCGGGCGAGTTCATGCCGCGGCCCCCTCACCGCCGTTGCGCTCGCGCCTGGCCAGCAGCTCCGGCAGGTTGCCGAAGTTGTAGTAGGCGGCACAGGCGCCTTCGGACGACACCATCAGCGCACCGAGCGGGGTCTCCGGTGTGCAGGCGCGGCCGAACACCTTGCACTCCCAGGGGCGGATAACGCCCTTCAGGACCTCGCCGCACTGGCAGGACTTCGGATCGGCGATCTTCAGGTTGGGTACCGTGAACCGGCGTTCAGCATCGAAACGCGCGTAGCTGTCGCGCATCGTGACCCCGGAGCGGTCGATCGAACCGAGCCCGCGCCACTCGAAGAACTCCCGCAGCTCGAACACCTTGTGCACCGCGTCGAGCGCAGCAGGGTTGCCGGCCGGTGGGACCACGCGCGAGTACTGGTTCTCCACCTCGCAGCGCCGCTCCGCGAGCTGCTTGATCAGCATCCACAGCGACTGCAGGATGTCCAGGGGCTCGAAGCCGGTGATCACGATCGGCTTGTGGTAGGTCTCCGCGATGAAGCGGAACGGCGCCTCGCCGACCACCATGCTCACGTGGCCGGGGGCGACGAAGCCGTCGAGCTGCATGTCCGGTGAATCCAGGATCGCCTTTATCGTCGGCACCGTCGTGATGTGGTTGCAGAACAGCGAGAAGTTGTCGATTCCCTCGCGCTCTGCCTGCAGCACCGTCATCGCGGTGCTCGGCATGGTCGTTTCGAAGCCCAGGCCGAAAAAGATGACCTGGCGGTCCGGGTGCCTGCGCGCGACGCCCAGCGCGTCGAGCGGCGAGTAGACCATGCGGATGTCTGCGCCCTCCGCCTTCGCCTGCAGCAGGCTCTTCTTTGAACCCGGCACACGCATCGCGTCGCCGAACGTGGTGAAGATCACGTCCGGCCGCTCGGCCAGCGCGATACAGTCGTCGACCCGGCCCATCGGCAGCACGCACACCGGGCAGCCGGGGCCGTGCACCAGCTCGATCCGACCCGGCAGCATCTGCTCGATGCCATAGCGGAATATCGTATGCGTATGTCCACCGCAGAACTCCATGATCTGCAGCGGTTTTTCCCCCGCCTGCGGTATCCGTTCGAGCAGTGCCTCGATCTCTTTGACCAGCGCCCGTGCCTTGGCCGGGTCGCGGAACTCGTCGACGTACTTCATGTATGCTCCCCGCGCCTGCCGCGATGGTCGGCAAGCAGCGTATGCCCCGGGTCCCGAAGGACGCGATAGCACGCGACGTGCACCCGCTGGACCCGGTGGATTGAATCGGTATCGACCACCAGGCAGTGGTCGACCAGGGCCGAGGCCCGCAGCGCGTCGCCGGCCATCGCCTCAGCGCTCGCCGGACTGCATCGCGGCAATCTCCTGCTGCGCCTCGCCGAGCTCGCTCAGCAGGGCCAGGGTCTTGTGCGCCTCCGCCTCGTCGATTCGGCTCATCGCAAAGCCGACATGGACCAGTACCCAGCTGCCGACGCAACGTTCGGCCGGGTGGTCCGCGTCGACGACGCAGGCGATGTTGACCGGCCGCTGGACCCCGGCGACGTCCACCTTGGCCATCAGGTTGTCGACATCGGTCAGTTCGACGATACGGCCTGGGATGCCCAAACACATGATCAATTACCTCCAGGGTCTGCTCGGCGGCGCTGCCGGGATTCTGTGCTCAATGTACCTTACAAACCATCCAGCGATCGAATGGGCGGACAAGATGCCGGACCCTGGCCGTCTTGATCATTGGCAGGTGATGGCACCTCGGGGCGATCGCCTGTCTGTCTCTCGATTCGGGCCTCGCCTTCGCCGCATCCGCAGACTGTGCACATCACTTGACCTCCGGTTCCCAGTTTCGCATCGGCCACCGACGCTGACCGGTCTCCGCGGCCGCTTCGACACCGCCGCCGCTACGCGGGCGCCAGTTCGAGTCTATAGCCGACGCAGGGATCGATCGCATGGATCAGCAACTCGGCCTGCAGGCGCGCCCGGCTCGGCCGTGGGTCGCTGACGCCGCGCAGTGCCTGCACGGCCGCTCCGTCCGGACCGAAGTTCCACTCGGTCGGTGCCAGTATCCGGTAGCGCTGGATCCGCGCGCCGTCCAGCACGACACGATGGCATAGGCGACCGCGCGCCGCCTCCAGCTGAGCCAGCCCCGCTGGCGCCGCGGCCGGTGCCCCGGCGGCTGCGACCGGCAGATCCAACG
>CBDTXT010000234.1:0-5293 GCA_965364465.1 uncultured Chromatiaceae bacterium | reverse complement strand
AATGCGCTTTCTGAGTTCTCCCGAGATCCGAGGTCGGCCTGGCTTAGCCTACTGACTGAGCACGCGCCAGTAGTCGCGGAATCGCTTTTTCTGCCAAGTTGTTACGGTTCTGGGCTGGACAAAGAACAGAACAGCGCGCCAACCCGACCACAGCCTCGACATGACGGACCAGAGCAGCCGATCTTCCGGTCGGATACGGGGCCTCTGCCCCGAATGCCGGTACACGGACAGCTGGTGCCGCAGCGCCGCATTCTCCGTTTGCAAAGAAAGCCGCGATCGGGCGGACGTCCTTTTTCGGGACCCACAGGCTCTTGGTTAGCCAGTGAGCTCACCCATCTGCCCTGGAAGTTTGGTGGTCACTGGTCGCCCCCTCGCCGGCATTCCAGCACTGTCGGTGCTCGCAAAGGCATCGCCAACTTCATCGGATAATCTGTATATCGAGATCCAACCGTAGCTTCTTCCAGGCACGATCGGCCGTCAAGATTGGCAGCGACTTATCCAGCGCGAGTGAGAGGCAGGCGCGATCACCGAGAGCCAAGCCCAATCGTTGGGTATCTACCCAGAGCCTTCCCGCCATCTCGGCTTGTTGCGCGGTAAATACTTCAATACTGACGCCGGTCCCGAGTAGTTCGTCGCGCATGCCCTCGACAGCAATGCCGCGTGATACAGACTTCTGCACGACCTCGGCCCAGTTGACGGTGCTTATCAACGCGCCCTCGAGAGCACTCTCCACCTTTTCGGCGCCACGCTCCCCATGGAACAACGCAAGCAGTGCGGATGCATCAAGGACACAAGTCAATCCACCTTCTCCAGTGCCGCTTCCGCCTGTCGCTCGTTTATGAGTTCGTCTACCAGACTGATCTCTCCGGGAATGTTCGCAAATCGGGCCTGCAAGCGTTTCACCAGATTCTCACGTTTTTCCAGCACGATGCTGTCACCGTCCTGACGAGCGACTAATCGGTCGCCGGGTTTTAGATCCATGGATTTACGCAGATGCGCCGGGATCACGACGCGACCTTGGGCGCCGAGCTGGACCTCGTTCTTTATCTCATGTGTGGCCATGCCGTCCTCTAAGTGCCATTTCGCGTAAGATAGTGGCACATTTGTGTAAGGCCTGCCAGGTACTCGCCAATAATTGGGTGGCAGGAGGCACAAACGTCGGGGCCTCGAGCAGGAGCGCATCGGCTTCGGTAGGGTGGAGCGAACGCTGGCCGGTCTGGAATCGAATGGCAGCTTCTCAGTCTAATCGCGTGACCGTCACGATCGCAAAACAGCGGGTCGTCAGACCAGCCCCGCCTATGTGGCCAGCGCGCTGAGAAAATGCTGAAAGAGCAGCGGATCCTGCTCCTTGAGCTGGGCGCGAAGGGCCATGCCGTGTTCCCCGGAGCCGGTCGCGGGCCGCGCGTGATTGCGGCGTAGTCGGTACAGCGTCAGGTAGCTTTGCGGGTAAACTGCCCGTGCAGATTCGGATTCACCGGTGGGTTCGGGCAGGATCGGGATCAGCCCAGGTCGACTCAGTAGCAACCAAGCGGGAAATGAACAGACGGGCAAAACCGGATCGAGGTCTTGGAATGTTTCCCATTGATGGCACAGCTCGTGGTTGATACTCGATTCGACTGCTTCGGCGTGCTGGGGAAACCTCCAGCACAGTGTGAACCAGCTGGGTAGGGCCGCTGCGTATTCGTGGATCCGCTCGCATGCCCGTGCATGGCGCAGTAGCAAGACGGGATTACTCTGCCAGTCCGGTTCGCGTTCCGCTGCCCGGCGGGCGTCTATCCAATCCTGTGCCTCAGTAGCTGTGTAGCTCAGGTGCAGTTCGGATTCGTCGGCGCGATACGGCCGATCCTGCAGCACCAGCGATAGGCGTTGCCACAAAGGTATCAGCAGGTTGCGGCTAGCCGGGCCGAGCAGGCTGTCGGCGAGCGGGGTCACGGTTCCCTGCAAGTACTGGAACTCGGTGCTGATATCGCCAACTGGCGCGTCCAGCCTTTCAGCCGCTTCGGTCAGGCGCTCGAATTCACCGAGCCGGGCATGATCGGGCGCAACGTCGCACAGCCGCGCCAACAGGCGGCGGGCCTCCGTCGGGTTGCGATCCGCGAGCGCGCCGGCGATGCCGTTGGCTAGGCTGGTGGCGGGGCTGTCGGTGAACAGGTCGAGCTGCGGCTGGTTCTGCGGTCTGCGATAGTGCCTATGAAAACAGTCGTTCAGCATGCGGTCGGCGCTGAACCGTAGTACTTGGGACCGGCTCTGCGAGCGAGCACCGTACCAAGCCTTGTAGCGCCTGGGCTCGACCTGCCAGCCACAGCGTTGCAGGTAGTCTTCTGCCTCTGCCAGTTGTTGGCGGATGTGCTCGGGGTCACCAAACAGCGCCTCATCGAGATGTTCCAGTTGGCCGCTGCGCCAAGCCTCGTAGTCAGTGTAGCTCAGGCGCCCCTCCTGCAGCAGGTACTCCAACGGCTGGTATTCGCCCTGATCCAACAGCAGTCGGTCGACTTGGGACTGGATTGATCGGTTCATGGTTTCACGGCTCGCACACTGTTTCTTGCAAGGGACCGAACAACTCGTCCAGGTCTTCGCTGCGCCACTGCGGTTCCTGCTGGCCGCTGCTATGGTACAGCCCATCGGCGAGGGTCTGCTTGCGCTGCTGCATCGCCTGGATCTTTTCCTCGACCGTACCCGCGCAGATCAGCTTGTAGACGAATACCGCCCGGCGTTGTCCGATGCGGTGGGCTCGGTCGGTAGCCTGCCGTTCGACGGCGGGATTCCACCAGGGATCGTAGTGGATGACGGTGTCGGCGGCGGTGAGGTTGAGGCCAACGCCGCCAGCCTTGAGACTGATCAAAAACAGCGGCACGGCACCCTGTTGGAAGCGTTGCACCGGTGTCTGGCGGTCGCGCGTCCGCCCGGTTAGCTTGACAAAGTCGATGTCCGCCTGGCATACGGCCTGTTCGATCAGGTCGAGCATGCCGGTGAACTGCGAGAACAACAGGATGCGCCGGCCCTCTTCGACCATCTCGGGCAGGAGCTGCATCAGCATCTCGAGTTTGGCCGACGCACCCAGCGCCCGCACCTGCTCACTTTTGACCAAGCGCGGATCGCAGCACACTTGGCGCAGCTTCAGCAGCGCGTCCAGCACCACGATCTGACTGCGCGCCAGGCCCCGGCGCTTGATCTCGTCACGCACGCGGCGGTGCATGGTCAGGCGCACCGTCTCGTAGAGCTCGCGCTGTTTACCCTCCAGCTCGATACGTTGGACGATCTCTGTCTTGTCCGGCAACTCCAATACCACCTGTTGTTTCGTTCGTCGCAGCAGGAAGGGACGGACGCGGCGGCGCAGGCGTTGCGCCGCGGCATCATTGCCGTGCTTCTCGATTGGCGTGCGGAACAGGCGGCGAAAATCTTTCTTGTCCCCCAGCAGGCCGGGCAGCAGCACGTCGAACAGCGCCCACAACTCGCCCAGGTGATTTTCCATTGGTGTACCGGTCAGGCACAGGCGGTGTCGGGCGTCGATCCTATGTACCACCTGGCTGGCCTGCGCCTTGGGGTTCTTGATCACCTGTGCCTCGTCCAGGATTAATAGGTGATAGGGCCGCGCCAAGAGCACCTGTTGGTCACGCGCCAGCAGCGGGTAGGTGGTGAGCACCAGGTCGTGCTCGGCGATGGCCGCGAACCGGTCCTTGCGTTGCGGCCCCTGCAGCACCAACACCTTGAGCTGTGGGGCAAAGCGTCGTGTTTCCTGCAGCCAGTTGAACATCAGGCTGGTCGGGGCGACGACCAGACTGGGCCGGTCGGCGCGGCCCGATTCGGTTTCGAGCAGCAGGTGCGCCAGAGCCTGCAATGTTTTGCCCAGGCCCATGTCGTCGGCGAGGATGCCGGCAAAGCGGAACTCGCGCAGGAATTGCAGCCAGTTGAGTCCCTCGCACTGATAGGGTCGCAGCTCGGCTATCAGACCAGCGGGCGGCGCGACCTCCGGGATGCCATCGAGGTCACGCAGACGCTCGATCAGCTGCCGTGCCTCGGCGTCGCCGAGCCATTGCAGGCCCGTTTGCTGCGCGTTCGAGTCGATTGGCGCGAGGGTGGCCAGGCCTGCCATCTGCACGCGGCTCAGACGCAAATGATGCGTGTCGTCCGTCGTGGCGCTTTGGTGGAGTTCGAGCAGGGTTTGCAACAGCGGCAGCAACCGGTCGGCCGGCATGCGCAACAGCTGGGTCTGTTGTTGCTCGTCGGTGAACGGGACCAGCAGATTGTCGACTGGAAGGTCGCCCTGCTCCAGCAGTTTGGCAGGCAGTTCGTGCAGGGCTTCCAGCAGGATTGGCAGTAGATCGACGTGCTGGCCCTCCACCTCGACGCCGAGAGCGATGCTGAACCAGTCGTCCTGTTGCAGGCGACCGATGTCGCAGGTCCAGCGGGTGGCCTCGCGTAGCCGAAAGCGGAAGTCCTGGTAGCTGATGCGCCAGCCAAGGTCGCGCAGGGTGGGCAGCTGATCGGCCTGGAAGTCCAGCCAGGCCTCGGCGTCGCTGAACCCGAAATCGGACTCGGGCACGAAGTGTGCCGCGTCGTCGGTCAGGTCGACGACGTCGTTACAGACCAGGCCCAGTTTCTGCAGTTGTTGCACGGCCGCCCGTTCGGCCTTGCGGTTGCGCCGCACGCGGGCCACGCAGCCATCGCGCATGCGCGTGTCGGGGCCGGATGGGTCGACCTCGATGCCGCCATAATCGAAGCGCAGGCGGGCGAAGTCGGTGTACTCCTTGAAGCCGTCCCAGTCTTCTTCTTCCGTCGTAAGGCGCAGGCAGGGAAGGGGTTGCGAGCACGGCAATGTCTCGATCGCAAACAATTGTGGGAGAGGGATCTCGGCGTTTGGATAGGTCCTGGCGAGGGTGTCGCGGATCTCGCCGGCCTGTTCCGGCGCAACCGGTGGCAACCGCAGAAGTTCGTCCGCCGTCGCCCCCGGCAGATCGCTGCCGACCGGTCCGCATTCTCCGGTCGTTTCATCGAGATACCAGGTGGTGGGCCGCGTGGTGCCGATGAGTAGCAGCAGATCGCACCCGGGATCGGTGTGCCCCATGATCTCTTGTACCGCAGCCTCGTCGCATCGCCATTCCAACCGAATCGGACGGGCTGCGCCAAGTCGCAACGGTGTCAGGAGGTCATCATCGTCGGCAAGTTGGAGACGACCACTGGCGAGCAGTGATCGCAATACCGGGTCTGATTCCGCTCCCTGGAGCACCGGAGTATTCCGGTAGCTGCGCGGCAGGCGATCCAGCGCGATCAGCAACTCGAGGTCGATCGCTTG
>CBDTXT010000233.1:0-5301 GCA_965364465.1 uncultured Chromatiaceae bacterium | reverse complement strand
TGGCGTGCTTTTTTTTTGTCGCTGATTTGTCCATAGCCTTTCCCCGATTGCGTTTGCCCGAACCTTTAAGTATTGACCATGAAAAACCACTTTGCGTTGATAGGCGTCAAAATGTTTCGGCTTCGACGCAGGGCCCGTCGCTCAGCGCCCGGGGCGGAACAGCCCGCCAAGCCCCATCTCGTCCAGCGCGCCCTCCATGAACCTGCGTACCTGGCCCGCATCCTCCATACGCAGCGCCGCGTGCAGCAGCTGTCGCGCGCGCGAGACGCTGAAGCTGCGTACCACCCATTTCACCTTCATCAGACTACCGACACTCATGCTCAGGCTGTCGACGCCCAATCCCATCAACAACACCGTGGCGAGCGGATTGCCGGCCAGCTCGCCGCACACGCCGACCGGGCGATTGAACACCCGCGCGCCGCGCACCACATGCTCCAGGGCGCGCAGTACCGCCGGGTGCAGATCGTCATAGAGTTCGCCGACCCGGGAGTTGTTGCGGTCGACGGCCAGTAGATACTGGGTCAGGTCGTTGGTGCCCACCGACACAAAGTCAACCCGGCGCGCCAGCTCTTCGATCATATACACCGCGGACGGGACCTCGATCATCACCCCGATCTGCGGCATCGAGACCGCGTAGCCCTCTTCCAGCAATTCGTCGTGTGCCCGCTTGATCAGCATTTCGAGGTCCCCCACCTCGGCGACACCGCTGATCATCGGCAGCATGACCTGGAGATTGTGCAGGCCGACCGCGGCACGCAGCATGGCGCGCACCTGGGTCAGGAAGATCTCCGGATGCGAGAGTGATATGCGCACACCGCGCCAGCCGAGGAACGGGTTCTGTTCCTGGATCGGGAAGTAAGGCAATGGCTTGTCACCACCGATATCCAGCGTACGCAGGACCACCGGGCGCGGTGCAAAGGCCTCGAGCACACGCCGGTAGTTGAGGACCTGCACCGATTCGGCCGGGAAGCGGTCGCGCACCATGAAGGGCAGCTCGGTCCTGTACAGGCCTATCCCGGCAAAATCCTCGTTGTTGGTACTGCTGTTCTCGTTGATCAGGCCGGTATTCAGGTGCAGCGGGAATGCGACGCCGTCGGTCGACTCGGCGGGCAGACCGCGCACGCTCTCCGCCTCGGCCGTCAACTCGCGTTCCTCCTCGGCGAGGCGCTCGTACTCGATGCGCACCGCAGGGGACGGCGCGATGTAGACACGGCCACGGTAGCCGTCGATGATCAGTTCGCGATCCTCCATCCGGCCCACCGGCAGCGCACTCACGCCCATTACCGCGGGCACGCCCATCGCCCGTGCGAGAATCGCGACATGCGAAGAACTCGAGCCGGACGCCGAGACAACGCCGACCAGGCGATGCGGCGGCACCTCGGCAAGCTGCACCGCGCTGACCTCTTCGCCAACCAGGATCGTGTCCTCCGGAAACTCGACCGGGCGCGGGCTGTCGCTTTGCAGATGCATCAGTATGCGTCGCCCGAGGTCGCGGACATCCGACGCACGCTCGCGCAGGTAAACGTCCTCCATCGACTCGAACACCTGGGCGTGCGCGGCGATACTCTGGCGCAGCGCGCCGGCTGCCCACTGCCCCTGCTCGATCAACTCGACCGTATGGGTCACCAGCGTGTCGCTGCCGAGCATCAACAGCAACGCATCGAACAGCGCGTTGTCCTCGGCCGGGATCTCGCCGGCCAGCCTTGCCCGCAGTTTCCGCAGATCGTCTTCGACCGCACTGACCGCGGCACGAAAGGCCACACATTCCGACTCGACGTCACCCACCGTGCGGTCCGGTATTGCATCCAGGTCAGCCATTCGGTAAGCGACAACGCCATGCCCGATGGATACGCCGCTGCTCCCCGGTCGCCCCTCGAGGAAGCGGGAACCGCGCGAGGCCGTCGTCAGGGTGTCGAGTTCGCCGCTGGTCTGCGCAAAGGTGATGGCACCGGCCAACTGGGCAGCCAGCGTGAACACGAAGGTCACCTCGTCCTCGGTAAATTCGCGCTGCGCCTCCTGGCGGACGACCAACACCCCGAGTACCTTTCTGTTCTGGATGATCGGCACGCCCAGAAACCCACGATACTGGGTCTCACCCGTCTCGGTGACCCGCAGATAACGGGGATGCGCCGGGGCATCGCCGACGTTGAGTGGCTCGGCGCGCTCCGCGACCAGGCCGTCCAGGCCGCGGCCCAACGGCAGCGCAACCTTCCCCACCGCCTCGTGGCGCAGACCGTCCGTTGCGGCCAGCAGGTGGGATCGGGTGTCGGCATCGGTCAGGTAAACCGAACAGACGTCGCAGTCGATCGCCTGCTTCACCAGTGTCACGATCAGTCGCAGCGCCTTCTCCAGGTCGGGGGCCGCGTTCACCTCTTTGACGATGCGATGGAGTGTCTCGAGCATTTCTAGGGATCATCCTCCGGGCGAGCGCCTCCGGCACCGACGTCCTGCGCCGCGGCACGCAGATCACGGCGGGACGCTGGGCCTGCGGCCCTGCCACCGTTCAAGCCGGGTAAACGGGTCAGCGCCGGTGCTGGCGCAGAAAATTGGTCTGCGGGCGGGTCGGCACGCCGTCCGGGAATACCAGGGGCGCGAGTTCCTCGAGCGCCCGTTCGTACACGCGGCGCTTGAAGTAGATGACCTCTCGCACCGGCTGCCAGTACTTCACCCAGCGCCAACTGTCGAACTCGGGCTTGTCGCAGGAATCGAGACAGAAGTCGCTCTCCCGGCAGTGCACCCGCAACAAGAACCAGCGTTGTTTCTGGCCGATGCAGACCGGGTGGGAGTGACGGCGGATGAATCTCTTGGGTAAACGGTAACGCAGCCAACGACGGGTGCAACCGAGAAGATCGACATGCTCTGGCAGCAGACCAACCTCTTCCTGCAACTCCCGGTACATCGCCTGCTCCGGCGACTCGTCGCGTTGTATCCCACCCTGCGGAAACTGCCAGGCGTTCTGACCCACCCGACGACCCCAGAAGAGGCGGTCCTGGTCATTGCAGAGGATGATCCCTACATTTGGCCGGAAACCGTCGGTATCTATCACAACCCGAACCGAATCAAAGCGTTTTCACTACGTTTGATTGTTCCATAGCGGGCAACGGCCCCGCAAGCGGGGAGAAGCATAAGCTATTGCTTATAAAAGAATTCCTGTATAGTCCATGCGGCGTGAAACCACCAAGCCCGAATTGCCGCGCATGCCCTTAGCGATCTTCGACCTCGACAACACGCTGCTCAGCGGTGACTCGGATTATCTCTGGGGCCAGTTTCTCGGCGAAATCGGCGCGGTCGACCGCGACAGCTACGAGCGTGAGAACGAACGCTTCTACGAGGACTACCGCGAAGGCCGGCTCGACATCATGGCCTTCCTCGCCTTTTCGCTGAGGCCGCTCTCACAGTATCCGCGCGAGCAACTCGACACCTGGCACCGGCGGTTCATGCAGGAGAAGATCGAACCGCTGATCACCCCTGCGGCGCAGCGGCTGGTGGAAAGACACCGCGCGGACGGCGACACCCTGATGATCATCACCGCGACCAATGCGTTTGTCACCGGGCCGATTGCGGCCCGCCTGGACATACCCCACCTGATCGCGACCGAACCGGAGACACAGGGTGATCGTTTCACGGGGCGGGTCGCCGGCATCCCGAGTTTCCGCGATGGCAAGGTACGGCGCCTGGAATCCTGGCTGGCCGAAAACGCAGCGACACTCGACGGCTCCTGGTTCTACAGCGATTCACACAATGACCTGCCACTACTCGAGCGGGTCAGCCACCCGGTGGCGGTGGATCCCGACCCGGTACTGGCCGAGCAGGCACGACGCCGGGGCTGGCCGCTGATCAGCCTCCGAGGCACGGAAAACACCACCGCACATCGACATCCGTGAGCGGCCAAGGGGCGTGACGACGGCCCGGCGCAGC
Source organism: uncultured Chromatiaceae bacterium (assembly GCA_965364465.1). Classification (GTDB taxonomy): domain Bacteria; phylum Pseudomonadota; class Gammaproteobacteria; order Chromatiales; family Chromatiaceae; genus Thiosocius. Next base: position 1,383 of record CBDTXT010000233.1, on the reverse strand, counting down.
CTGCTGCCGCTCCTCGCCCTGTTGCTCGCCGGGGCCAGCCTGCTCTGGGCCTTGCTGATCGGCAGCGTGGACATTCCGGTCGCCGAGGTGTTCCGACACCTGGGTGGCGATGACGGCAGCGTGAACGACCGGATCATAGACGAGCTGCGACTGCCGCGGGCCCTCAGCGCATTCGCGGTCGGCGGACTGCTCGCGCTGGCAGGGGCCCTGATGCAGGTGCTGCTGCGCAATCCGCTCGGCGACCCTTACGTGCTGGGCGTCTCCGGCGGTGCCGCGAGCGCCGTGCTCATCATGATGTTGCTGAGCCTGCCCGCTCACTGGCATACCCCGGCCGCATTCAGCGGCGCACTCTTGAGCACCCTGATGGTGTTCGGCATCACCCGCCACGGCGACGACTGGCGCAGCGACCGCCTGTTGCTGACCGGTGTCGTCGTGGCGGCCGGCTGGTCCGCATTGATCAGCTTCGTGCTCAGCGTCAGCCCGGCGAGCCGCCTGCCCGGCATGCTGTTCTGGCTGATGGGTGACCTGGCGGACGCCACCGAACCGGCGGTACCGCTGGCCCTGCTCGCGGCCGGCGTCGCGCTGGCGTTGACCCGGGCGCGCGATCTCAATATCGCGACCCGGGGGCTGCTGCAGGCGGCCGCGCTCGGTGTGAACACACGCCGGCTGCGCCTCGAGCTCTATTTTCTGAGCGCACTGCTCACCGCGGCCGCCGTGACCACGGCCGGCACGATCGGCTTCGTCGGCCTGATCACGCCGCACCTGGTGCGCCGCCTCGGGGGCACCGATCACCGCATCTTGATACCGACCGCGGTATTGGCCGGGGGCAGCCTGCTGGTGCTCGCCGACACGGCGGCACGCACACTGATCCGACCGATGCAGCTGCCGGTCGGCGTGCTCACCGCGATGCTCGGTGTCCCGTTGTTTCTCTACCTGCTGCATCGGACGCGCCGCAGGTGAAGGCCCTGCTCGCAACCAGAGGCCTGATTGTCCGGATTGCCGACAAGCCCGTCTGCACCGGCCTGGACCTGACGATCGGACCCGGCGAGTCCTGGGCGCTGCTCGGACGCAACGGGGTGGGCAAGACGACGCTGTTGCACCATCTGGCCGGGCTGCGCCACGATCATCGAGGACAGATCCAGCTCGGCGGCGACGAGATCGGCGGCCTGTCGCCACGCACGCGCGCGCGGCGCATTGCGTTGTTGCTGCAGCACAGCGACCGCGGCTTCGGTGGCAGCGTGCTCGAGACCGTACTCACCGGCCGCCACCCCTACCTCGGGATGCTGGACTGGGAAGGCCCGTCGGACCTCGCCATCGCGCGACGCTCGCTGACCGACCTGGGGCTCGAACAGCGGGGCGAGCGCACGCTCGACAGTCTGTCGG
>CBDTXT010000232.1:0-5308 GCA_965364465.1 uncultured Chromatiaceae bacterium | reverse complement strand
GGCAGATCGGTCGGCCCCGCCCTCCCTGGCGCGCGCCAAGAAAGCGGCGCTCAGTAACTGCAAGCATGTTTCGGGCCATGCGCAACGCGGGCGGGTCGGAGTCACACATCGCTGCAGCCCCGCGCCGGCCGGATCACGGTTGGCGAATCGAAGCATCTGTTCGCGCCGGCAGCCGAACAATCGCCGGCCGTGTGCAACCGAAGGCGCCGGGACCGGACGGGCGCACCCGCTTGCACCATCGGCGCCAGATCCGGATCGATGGCTCCAGCGAGCAGTCTGTGCTGTTTCCGGGGCCCCGCCGGTCACAACAGTCGCGCCGTCACCTCGTCGGCGAGCGGGACGCCGAACGCCCGGGCCTGTCGGACCAGTTGCCAGAGATCACGGTAGCTCGCGCGATCGTGGAGCACCCCCTGGCACTGAATCGGCCCCCAGTCCGCGGCCTGCGCCTCGAGCAGGATCGTGCAGGCCGCCTCCAGGCCGGAGAAATCGGGCCGCATGGCCTGCAAAATGGGCTCGATCTGCACCGGGTGGATGCTCCACATGCGCAGGAAACCGAATGCCTCGCGCGCCCGACGTGCGTCCTGGAAGGTCTGGTCGGGATTCTTCAGGTCCAGCGTCACGTTGTGCGCCGGCACGACGCCGTTGGCCAGGGCCGCGGCAGCGATCTCGGCCTTGGCGCGCGTGATCAGTCGATGGTCGAACTGTCCGGGCGAGCGCATCGCGGCCGTGGGTATCGCCCCCTGGTGTCCGCTGACGAAGTCCATCAGCCCAAAATCCAGCACCTCGACCCAGGGCAGCGCCGCGATCTGCCACACGTCGCGCAGGGCACCGTGCGACTCGATCAGGACGTGGATCGGGAGCTCGACGCCGATCCCGAGCCGGGCGCAGCCCTGCTGGATGTATTCGACGACCGCTTCCGCCTCGGCCCGACAGGCGGACTTGGGTACCGTGATGTAGGCAAGCCGGTCACCCGCCTCGGACAACAGCATATCCACGTCCTGCCGCCAGAGCGGATGATGATGGCCGTGAATCCGCACCCCGAGTCGGTCGTAGCGGTTCTGCGCGCCGTTGAGCTGCTCGACGATCATCGCCAGGTGCGCCCGTTCGCTGCCGGCCGCGGCGCCGTCCTCGCAGTCCGCCGTCACATCGAAATGCCCGTGCATCCGGTGCTGAATCTGCAGCGCCCGGACGATCAGCTTTTCCGATCCCGCGAAATGCTCGCAGGGCGAAAGCACCGGTAACGCCGTTTCACCGGCAATCAGCACTTCGCTCGGATGGATTGTCATAGCCCGTGCCCTCGCAAGGCCTGGTCTGACCCGATGCCCGACGGCACCCGAATCAGTTGGCTGGGTTCCAGCAGGCTGGACCAGCTGCCGGCGCAGCGCAAGCCGAGATCCCCGGGGTTTTCGACCCACCGGTCCGGCCGTCGGCCCCGGCGCGCAATGAACGCTCGAATCTCGACTTTTCTGCCATCTGCTACAGTTTGACAGTCGACCCAGCGATTCCTCGCCAAAAATAAATATCACGGCAGGGCCTCAAATGCATATCGCACCCCCACGCGCAAGAATCCTTATCGGCAAACCGGGCCTCGACGGCCACGACCGGGGCGCGAAATACATCGTCCATATCCTCAGAGATGCCGGTTACGAGGTCGTTTACACCGGCATACGACGCAGCCCGGAACAGATCGTCGAGGCGGCGATACAGGAAGACGTGGCCGCCATCGGCCTTTCGCTGCTGTCCGGGGCGCACAACGAGCTGTTCCAACGGGTGATCGACCTGCTCAAGGCACGCGGCGCGGGAGACATCCTGGTGTTCGGCGGCGGCATCATCCCGGCCGCCGACATCCCCGGCCTGCTCGACATGGGCCTGTCCGCCGTGTTCACGCCCGGCTCGTCGGCCAAGGAGATCACGGCCACGATCGGCCGTCTGCTGCCCGCCATCGGGGAGGCTTGATGAAAGGCGGCATACCGCAGCTGGTGCATGCAATTCGAGAGAATCAGCAAGATCGCACCCGGGCCGCCGCCCGCCTGATGTCACTGCTAGAGAACCACCCGGCGAGAATCACGGAACTCTATGCCGGCGCGGCCGATTGGCCCGAGCCCGCGATGATACTCGGCATCACCGGCCCACCGGGCGCCGGCAAGAGCACGCTGGTCGACCAGCTGGTCGATTCCTACCGGAAGCAACACCCGCACAGGCGGCTGGGCGTGATCGCAGTCGACCCCTCGTCTCCGTTCACCCAGGGATCGGTGATGGGTGACCGTGTGCGCATGATGCGCCATGCGACCGACGCCGGGGTGTTCGTGCGCTCCCTCGCCTCCAGGGGCCATCTGGGTGGACTGGCCCTGGGCGTCAGGGGCGTGCTGCGGGTGATGGGGCTCATGCAGTGCGACCTGGTCCTGATAGAGACGGTCGGCGTCGGGCAGAGCGAGATCGAGGTGGCCGAATTCGCGGACCTCGTGACCATCGTGCTGTCACCCGGACAGGGCGACGGCGTACAGCTTCTCAAGGCCGGACTGATGGAGGCTGCAGACGTATTCGTGGTCAACAAGGCGGACCGTCAGGGCGCCAAGCAACTGCATGCGCGCCTGCTCGCGACCCTGAACCTGAAGCAATCGCTGGGCGGGCCGGGCGATGCGGTGCCGATCTGCATGACCAGTGCACGTAACGGCCAGGGTATCGCCGAGCTGCTCGAAGTCCTCGAGGCGCAACGCGATGAACACGGCGACGGCTGGCTGCGGCATCGCAGGCAGCGCGTCGAACAGGAGGTGCGGGACGCCATACTGCAGGAGGCACAGAACCGCCTGGCGCAGACGCTGCGCGCTGGCGGGATCGACCCGGAAAAGGTCAAGCGCTTGCTGCAGGGCGAGTCGACGGTCAGTGAACTGGCGGACACCTTGCTACGACAATGTGCACAACAGACATCGCAGTCTAACGAGGGCCATGCCGATGGAAAAAGAACCCAACGACGGACCGTCATTGAACCAGGAGACGCAGCGATGGCAGGACACCACCGTCGCGAAGACGATCGGACGCTTTCCTGAACGCCGTCCGCGGTTCGACACCGGCTCGGGCGAACCGGTCGAGCGCCTTTACCTGCCCGGGGCCGACGCGCCGTCCGACTACCTCGACAAACTGGGTTTCCCCGGCGAGTATCCCTTCACCCGCGGCGTCCAGCCCACGATGTACCGCGGCCGGCTATGGACCATGCGCCAGTATGCGGGCTTTTCCACCGCCGAAGAGTCCAACCGGCGCTATCGTTACCTGCTGGCGCAGGGTTCCACGGGCCTTTCCGTTGCGTTCGACCTGCCGACGCAGATCGGCTACGACAGCGACGACCCGATGGCGCAGGGAGAGATAGGCAAGGTCGGCGTTGCGATCTCGACGGTGCGCGGCATGGAGAAGCTGTTCGACGGCATACCGCTCGACAGGGTCTCGACCAGCATGACCATCAACTCCACGGCGTCGATCCTGTTGGCGATGTACATCGTGACGGCGGAGAAGCAGGGTGTGCCACCGCACAAGCTCACCGGCACCATCCAGAACGACATCCTCAAAGAGTACATCGCACGCGGTACCTACCGTTTTCCGCCCAAGCCGAGCCTGCGCCTGATCAGCGACATCTTCGCCTACTGCACGAAGAACGTACCGCGCTGGAACACGATATCGATCAGCGGTTATCACATCCGCGAGGCGGGCGCGACCGCGGCGCAGGAAATCGCGTTCACACTCTGCGATGCCATCTGCTACGTGGAGACCGCCGTCAAGGCCGGGCTGCAGGTCGATGAGTTTGCACCGCGACTGGCGTTCTTTTTCGCGTGCCACACCGACCTGTTCGAAGAGGTCGCCAAATTCCGTGCCGCGCGCAGGCTGTATGCGCGGATCATGAAGGAACGGTTCGGCGCCAAGAACCCCAAGAGCATGATGTTGCGTTTCCACACCCAGACCGGCGGCGTGACCCTGACGGCCCAGCAGCCGGACAACAACGTGGTGCGTGTGGCGATCCAGACGCTGGCCGCGGTGCTCGGGGGCACCCAGTCGCTGCACACCAATTCGAAGGACGAGGCCCTGGCCCTGCCGACCGAAGAAAGTGTCCTGATCGCGCTGCGTACGCAACAGGTCGTCGCGCACGAATCGGGCGTCGCGAACACCATCGACCCGCTGGGTGGCAGCTACTTCGTCGAACAGCTGACCGACCGGCTCGAGGCCGAGGCCGAGGCGTACATCAAGACCGTCGATGACATGGGCGGCATGGTCGCCGCGATCGAACAGGGCTGGGTGCAGCAGCAGATCGAGGAGTCCGCCTATCGTTATGGGCGTTCCGTCGAGGACAAGGAACGCATCGTGGTCGGCGTCAACGAATACCAGGTGGAGCAGCAGCCCGATATAGAGACCTTCACGGTGCCGGAAGAGACGGCGAGGAAGCAGATCGAGAATCTCGCCCGAACCAAGGCCGGTCGCGACCGGCAGAAGGTCGACAAGGCGCTGTTGCGTATCGAGGCCGCGGCACGTGGTGAGGAGAACCTGATGCCGCCGATCATCGACGCGGTCCGGGTCTGCGCCAGCAACGGCGAGATATGCCTGGCCCTGCAGCAGGTGTTCGGGGAATACCAAGAGAACTTCAACTGATCGTATCGGGCCCAGGTCTGAAGCCAACGGAGCAAAATCCCATGTCGCTGCTTATAACCGAGCTGAAAGATTCCATTGGCACCATCACGATGAATCATCGCAAGAAGCACAATGCGCTCAGTGAGTCGCTGATCGGTGAGATCATCGCCGCGCTCAACGATTTCAAGCAGCACAAGGCACGGGTCGTCGTGCTGCGCGCCCCGGCCGGGGCCAGGATCTGGTCGGCGGGTCACGACGTGAAGGAACTGCCGCTGACGCGCCGCGATCCCCTTGGCTGGGACGACCCGCTGCGCACGCTCATCAGGCAGATAGAGACCTTGCCGATGCCGGTCGTAGCGATGATCGAGGGCAGCGTCTGGGGAGGCGCCTGCGAGGTGGCCTTCGCCTGTGACATGATCGTCGCCGCGAACGACACCACCTTCGCGATCACGCCGGCCAAGCTCGGGGTCCCCTACAACGTGACCGGCGTGCTGAATTTCATGAACGCGACCAGCCGGATGATACTCAGGGAGATGGCATTCACCGCGCAACCGGTCGGTGCGGAACGCGCCGAACGGCTTGGGATGATCAACTACGTGGTCGAGAAAGAAGGTCTCGAGGCATGCGTGCAGCGGCTTGCCGAGCAGATTAAGAACAATGCACCGCTCAGTATCGCCGTCATCAAGGAACAGTTGCG
>CBDTXT010000231.1:0-5331 GCA_965364465.1 uncultured Chromatiaceae bacterium | reverse complement strand
GGCGGCGCACCGCTACCGCCGGACGTGGCCCGCCTGTTCATTGGCCTGGGGATCCCTGTCGTGCAGGGCTACGGCCTCACCGAGACCGCACCGGTCATCGCCGGCAACCCGCTGGACAACAACGAACCCTCGTCTGTCGGCATCCCGCTGCCGGGGGTGGAGGTGCAGGTCGCTGCGAACGACGAGCTGCTCACGCGCAGCCCGGCCGTGATGCTCGGCTACTGGAACAACCCGGAAGCGACCCGCGGGATCATCGACGCCGATGGCTGGTTGCACACCGGCGACAAGGCATCCATCAGCCCCGACGGGCACATCCGGATCATCGGACGTATCAAGGACATCATCGTGCTCTCCAATGGCGAGAAGGTGCCGCCGGGCGATATGGAAAACGCCATCGCGTTGGACGAGCTGGTCGATCAGGTCATGGTCATCGGCGAGGGCAGACCTTATCTCAGCGCACTGGTGGTGCCGAACCCCGATGCCCTGGCGCGGGTCGCCGAGGCCCTCGATCTCGATACCGCCGCCAAGGGCAAGGGAGCGAACCGGGACGAGCAGCTGCGAGCGCTGATGTTGCAGCGTCTGCAGCAGCGCACCGCAGAGTTTCCCGGCTATGCCCGACTGCGCCGGATCGCGTTGGTCAGCGAGCCCTGGACTCCTGACAACGGGCTAGCGACGCCCACCCTGAAGCTGCGCCGGCACGAGATCCTGGAACGTTACCGGGACCTGACCGAAGGCCTGTATGCGGGACACTGAGCACATGGCCGAACGCGAGCTGACCTACCGCGTGGTTGCAATGCCTGCCGATGCCAATGCCTATGGCGACATATTTGGCGGCTGGCTGATGTCACAGGTCGACATCGCCGGGAGCATTCTCGCGATCCGGGTGGCCGAGGGCCGGGTGGCTACCGTGGCGGTGAAGGAGTTCCGTTTTCTGGCCCCGGTTGCGATCGGGGACCTGATCAGTTGCTACGCGGAACTCCGCCGGCGTGGGAAGAGTTCGGTCACGGTGCACGTCGTTGCCGAGGCCTGCCGCCAGCTCGTCGCACATGAGGTCAAGGTGGTTGCAGACGCAACGCTCGTGTACGTCGCATTGAACGACGACGGCCGGCCGCGCCACCTTCGTCCACTCGAGCACTGACGACTGCGGTATAATTTTTCGAAAGGCCAAGGCGAGTTGCCTGGCCGTCACAAGATCCGTTTTGGAGCGTCTAATGAAGTTGTTTTTCTCTGGGGTCCCCGGGCTGTTGATCGCGGGATCGATCGCTCTCGGCTGCGCTATGGGCACCCATGCAGCGGGTGTTGCCGACGAGGTTTCGGTTATCGACCCTTACGTCCGGGCGGTGCCGCCGGTGGCCGAGACCACGGCCGCGTTCATGCAGTTCCTCAACGCCGGCACCGCGGAGCAGTTTCTGGTCGATGCGGCTACGCCAGCGGCCGGGAAGGTCGAGCTGCACACGCATATCCGGGATGGCGAGGTGATGCGCATGCGCCGCGTGCCGCACATCGAACTGCCGCCGAACAAAACAGTCTCGCTCGAGCCGGGTGCAGATCACATCATGTTGTTCGACCTGTCCACGGAGCTGAAGCCGGGTGACCGGATCCCGCTCACACTCATGTTCGGGGATGGCTCCAGCAAACAGATCTCGGCCGAGGTGCGGACAGTCGAACGCCGGATGCAGCACTGACCGCACAAGCCGGCGCTCCCGTCGGAGCCGCTCTGGAAAGAGTTCCGCTTCGGATTGCAATGGCCCACGAGCCCGCGGATGTGTTCGAATGCAGGAGATGCCCGTGCAGAAGTCGTCGTTGAGCCGCTGGCTCGTCGTGTTGCTCGCCTTTTCGATGATCGCTTGCGACAGAGCCGAACAGGTCACGACGCAAAACGCGAGGACGCTCGAGCGTTTCACCCTCAAGCTTGCGGAGACCTGGGGGCCGAACTACCCGATCTTCGGTGAGGCCACGAAACGCCTTGCCGCCACGGTCGACCGGATGTCCGCCGGGCGACTGAAGATCACGATCGACTCGTCGAACAAGCACAAGGCGCCGTTCGGCATACTGGACATGGTTAAGGCCGGTCAGTACGACATCGGACACTCGGCGTCCTACTATTGGAAGGGCAAGGATCCGAATACCCTTTACTTCACCAGTATGCCGTTCAGCATGACGGCGCCGGAACAGCTGGCCTGGTTCTACCACGGTGGCGGCATCGAGCTGATGGAGAAGGTTTACCGTCGGCATGGCGTGCTGTCTTTCCCGGGCGGTAACACCGGTAACCAGATGGCCGGTTGGTTTCGCAAGGAGATCCGATCGCTCGACGACCTGCAGGGGCTCAAGATACGTATCCCGGGATTTGCCGGCGAGGTCTTGGCCAGACTGGGGGCCAAACCGACCAATATCCCGCCCGGCGAGCTTTACACTGCGCTCGAGCGCAACACCATCGATGCGGTCGAATGGGTCGGCCCGTCCCTCGACCTGCGCATGGGCTTTCACAAGATCGCGCCCTACTACTACACCGGCTGGCACGAGCCCGGCACCGAGCTGCAGTTTCTGGTGAACCGCGGCTCCTGGGACAGCTTGCCGCTCGATCTGCAGGAGATTCTCCGGGTAGCGATGCGCGCAACCGCCTACGACATGTACATACATGCGTATCACGAGAGCGCAAGGAACTGGGCCGAGATGACAGCGCAATACCCGGACATCCGGGTCATGACATTTCCCAAACCCGTTCTCGATGCGATGCGCCAGGCCAACGAGCAGCTGCTGGCCGAGCATGCCAAGGCCGACCCGCTCGCGAAAGAGATAATCGACTCGCAGGCGGATTATCTTGCCACGGCCAGGGAATGGACCGCGATCTCCGACCTGGCGTATCTCAACAGCCTGGACAGATGACAGCGAACCTGGTCAAGGTCGAACGCGCGATCGACCGCTTCTCCGACTGCTTGGGTGGCACCTCGGCCGTTCTGCTGCTCCTGTTGCTGGTCAACGTGTTCTATGACGTCGTGATGCGCTACCTGTTCAATGACGTCTCGATCGGCATGCAAGAGCTCGAGTGGCATCTCTATTCGATGGTGTTTCTGTTCGGCATCGCGTTTGCGCTGCGCGCCGATGCACATGTCCGCGTCGATCTCGTTTACGAGCGGCTGAGCCCGAAGCGGCGCGCGACGATCGATATCCTCGGTACGCTGCTGCTGCTCTGGCCTTTTTGCGCATTGGTCGCCGGCTACGGCATCGGTTTTGCCCATGAGGCCTATCGGCTCGGCGAAACCAGCGGGGATCCCGGTGGCCTCCCCTACCGTTGGCTGATCAAGGCCATGATCCCGATGGCCTTCATCTGCGTGCTGGTTAGCAGCGTCGGCTTCATGTTGCGCTCGTTGAGAACCTATCGGCGCGTCCCGGATCCGCGCGCTGGTGGATCGATCGTTTCCTGAGCATATGCCGGGCAGCGCGCCGTGATCGGCATCATCATGTTCATCGTGGCCTTGCTGCTGGTGCTACTGGGGTTCCCGGTTGCGTTCACCTTCGGTGGGGTCGCTGTGATCTTCGGCGTGCTGGCCGAGGGCTGGGATCTGTTCGCATTCATGCCCTACCGTGTCTACAGCATTATGCAGAACACGGTGCTGATGGCAGTCCCGCTGTTCGTCTTCATGGGCATCGTGCTGCAGAAGACCCGCCTTGCCGAACAGTTGCTGGAGTCGATGGGTCGGCTGTTCGGCAATATGCGAGGAGGCCTGGCGGTTTCGACCATTCTGGTCGGTGCGCTGTTGGCAGCCTCGACCGGCGTGGTTGGCGCCAGCGTCGTCGCGATGGGCGTCATCTCGCTACCGGTGATGCTGCGCTACGGATACCAGCGCTCGCTGGCCTGCGGCGCGATCTGCGCGGCCGGCACGCTGGGCCAGATCATACCGCCCTCGATCGTCCTGATCATACTCGGTGACGTGCTGGGCTTGCCGGTCGGTGACCTGTTCAAGGCCGCGGCGATCCCGGGAATGGTATTGGTGGCGCTGTACGTCGTGTATGCACTGACGGTCGCGTTCGCCAGGCCCGAAGCCGCGCCGCCGGTTCCATTCTCCGACCAGGGGGCGGGCGGTCTGCGTCGGTACCTGGCGGCGTTGCGGGCGGTGGTCCCGCCACTGTTGCTGATCGTGGTCGTGCTGGGCTCGATATTTGCTGGCGTCGCGACCCCGACCGAGTCATCGGCGCTGGGCGGCCTGGGGGCGGTGCTGCTCGCGCTACTTTATCGCAAATTCTCCTGGCGAATGCTGTATGACAGCGCCCTCGAAACGGTACGGATCACCGCAATGGTGTTCGCAATCCTCCTGGGCGCGACCGCCTTCTCGATGGCGTTCACTTACACCGGCGGGGATGCCATCGTTGAACAATTTCTGGTGCAGCTTCCTGGAGAAAAATGGGGCTTTCTGATCTTTGCCATGACGATAATATTGGTACTCGGGTTCTTCATTGACTTCGTGGAGATCTCATTTATCGTTGTGCCCATCCTCGCGCCGATCGCCGAGTTGCTGGGCATCAGTCTTTTGTGGTTCGCGATACTGATTGCGATGAACCTGCAGACCTCGTTTCTGACACCGCCGTTCGGTTTCAGCCTGTTCTACCTGAAGGGCGTCGCGCCGCCGTCGGTGCGCACTGCCGATATCTATCGTGGCGTGTTGCCCTTCATCCTGATGCAGGTATCGGTCATGGTTTCGATTCTGGTCTTCCCCGATCTGTATGGATTGCTTTGAAGGAGCCGTTGCGATGATTGAATCTCAGCAGCAGTTGCACGAGAATTTCCGCGTAAAGGCGGCCGCATTCCTGACCGCCCCGAGCCTGGTTGCCGGCATCGACTTCGACGATGCCGCGGTCACGCTGAAGCGCTATGTGCTAACCGAACTGCGCGATCAGGAACTCGGCAGCCTACTGGCCCGATTTCCCAAGTTGATCCGCCAGCTTGACGTCGGAACACTCTCCGATCTGGTGACGGAGGTGGAGGCGAAGCTTGGCGATTGACCCGAAGGGCTTCCAGCGCAAGCGGCCCGCTCACCGGGCGACAACGCCGATCCCGGTCTGGGCCAGTGGAAGCTTCGGCATCAGATACCGCGGATCTTCACAATCAGCCCATGGTAGGCCGAATCGGGGTGGGGAATGCCGTTGAGCAGCCAAGCCTGCAGTTCCGGGTCCTGCGCCGTCAACAGCTGCGCGAACTGCAACTGCTCGGCCGGCTCCGCAGTGGCATAATGATCGTTCAGATAACGTTCGAGCAGGTAATCCAGTTCGAGCATGCCCCGGCGGCACTGCCAGCGTAGATGCTTCCCGGTGGAGTCGTTGCCCGCCATCGTG
>CBDTXT010000230.1:0-5433 GCA_965364465.1 uncultured Chromatiaceae bacterium | reverse complement strand
CCAAATCAGCAGGCCAATTTGTAGCTTGCGCGCCCCAGTGAGTGCCGTTCGGTTCAGCCGGGTCAGATGTCGCGGGTTGGCACTGCGGGCAACCCCCGCGGTCGCCGCCGAGCCCCTACCTGACGTGCGGCGAGCGTTGCGCCGCTGCGTACATCAGCCGCCCACGTTCCTGTGTGACGCCAGTGCCCGATGCAGCCAGGCCGCGGTAGGCTCCTCGACACCGTCGCAGATCACCGTGTAGGGCTTGCCGGTCCAGGAACTCTCGCTCGCCAGCCGGTCGATGAAATGCTCGGCCGACTCGACATAGCGCTTGCCGCGGCTGTACTTGAGTCGCAGGTGATCGGCCGCCGACTCGGGGTCATGCAGGTCGCCATTGCGCTGGAACTGACAGTCGCTCGAGGCCACGAAACTCAACAGGTAGTCGATCTCGGCATCACCGCTGTCTTCGGCAGGGAGCGCCGGCCCGATCAGCAGCATCAGTGCGACGGAACCCACCGCGAGCAGCCGGCGCGCGATCACAGGATCTCCAGATGGACCAGCAAGGCATTGTGGTCGGAACTGGATACCGGTTCGACCCGGGCCGACCGGGCACGGATACCGCGCACGTAGACATGGTCGAGCGCGTTGCCGAACACGGTGGTGCGCAGGTCCGGCCTGAAGTCCACCGAGTGCAGCCCGTACTTCTGCATGAAGGCATCGACCAGGGCCTGCCGTCCGATACTCCAGGTATTCAGATCGCCGGCGAAGATCACCGGGCCGCGGTGCCTGTCCATCACCGCCTCCAGTGCATGGACCTGCTCCCGGAACTCCTTCAAGCCGAGGGTGAAATTCACTGCATGCATGTTGACCGCCAGCAGCCGTTCCCGACGCTCGCGAATCGGGTATTCGGTAATGCTCGTGGCCTTGGGCGTGCCGAGCCAGGGTTCTCGGGCCGTGAGGCTACAACGCAGGCTGGGCGTGCCGGCACTGAGTGTCAGCACCCCGGTGTCCCGCGTACGGGTCGCGTAGCCGGCAGCGAACGCTTGATGCAGACGTAGCGGCATCACCTGGGGGAGCGCGGCCTGCACCGCCGCCTCCTGGATAAAGGCCAGCTCGATACCGTCACTGAGGCTGCGCAGGTCGTCGCGCCAGCCCTGATTGCTCGCCTTCTGGATGTTCCAGCTGAGGAAACTCAGTGAGCTGTCGAGATGTTGCTCGCTGCCCGTCAGCTCGGCGCCGAGCGCGGCTGCGCAGTGATGCGCCGCCTGCGGCACGGATGCCGACAGCGCGGTCGGCAGGACCAGGGAGAGCCATGCCAACGAGGCGGCGAGTAAGCGGGAACGGAACGGTCTGCGCAACGGGATGAAGGTCTCGATTTTGCTCGACCGCGTATTATCTCGCCCGCAATCCGTATTGTCCAACCGAGCGCCGCCGGGCGGTCCGGCACCGATCTGTACCGACCGTATCACCGGCTCACCCCCGACGGCAGCCACTGGGGAGTTCAATTTGCAAGGTGGCGTCTTGATTCCGAGGATTTCTTCCGCACAACGCCGCGACTTCGCCGCTGTTTGCCCCGGAAACCACCGGCATCGTTCAGTCAGCGCCGATGGGCTTGGCCCGAAGACCGGGGCCGGGTGGTCTCGCCGATCACAACTGCCCCTCCGGCAGGACCCTGGAGAAAAATGCCTTCAGGCGGCGCCAGGCACCGGCCTGCGGCTCCCCGCTCTCGATGACCACGCTGCCGTCGATCACGCCCTGCCAGCGCAGGTGCCCGTCCGGGTTCTCGAACACCCGATAGGTCAGTTCGGGCAAGCGGTCGAAGAATGGCTCACGCAGGCTGTTGGCGAGCGCGGGCGAATCCACCAGCACCCCCATCTCGGTGTTGATGTCGATCGAACGCGGATCGAGATTCAGCGACCCGATGAAGAAAAAGCGACGGTCTATCAGCATCGCCTTGGTGTGCAGCGTCACCGACTCGCGGTCATTCCGGTCGCGGCCGGACGGCAAGGCCGTGGCGTCGACACGTGTTTCGCGCAGCTCCACGCCCGCGCGAACGATCGGGTGGCGGTAGCGCGCATACGCGGCATGCACCGGGACATGGTTGTTCGAGGCGAGCGAATTGGTCACGATGACGACCCGCACACCGCGCCCGCCCAGACGACGCCAGAACGCGACCCCGTCCGGCCCGGGAATGAAATAGGGTGTGACCACGACAACCTCGTCGTCGGCGTCGCCGACTACCTCCGCGATGCGCGTGACCAGGGTCTGATGCGCTGCCGACACGCTGTTGAGGAGCTTCTCCGGATCGTCGGTGATGACCTCGGCCGTCGCCGGGAACAGCGTGATGCGGCCGTCGATCATATCCCTGACGAAGTCCGATCCGATCGCGCTTGCATAGATCGATTGCATCGCATCGCGCAGGTCGGCACTGACCTCGGCGCGGGCCGCCGCGAGATCGGGGGCCTCCCTGCCCGTCCAGAACGCCTCCATCGGGACTGCCAGCGGATGATTCCAGAAACGGTCGAACGTCGTGCCGACCTCGCCAGCCACCGGCCCGATCGCGAACACGTCCAGGTCGCGAAACGCCTGCCCGGGCTTCAGATCGAAATATTCTTCCGCGATGTTGCGGCCACCGACGATCGTGACCTGATTGTCGATCGTGAAAGACTTGTTGTGCATGCGCCGATTGGCACGCTCGAAGTCAGCCAGGAAGTTCAGCCAGGCAAGGCCGCCGCGACTGACCGGGTTGAACAGCCGCAGCTCGATGTTCGGGTGTTCGTTGAGCAGCACCAGCGCACTGTCGTCGACCGAGGTGAACACATCGTCGAGCAGGAAGCGCACCCGGACGCCACGGTCCGCGGCCTCGAGCAGCTTGTCGACGATGATCATGCCCGCATCGTCGGCCTTCATCAGGAAATACTGCGCGTCGATCGTCCGCTCGGCCAGATCGATCAGTGCCAGGCGCGCACCCAGCGCATCCATGCCGCTGACCAGCGGGTAGAATCCGGACTGCCCGGGGTGCGACCGTCGCCAGTTGCCGACATGCCTGCCCGCGGTCGTCTGCTCGGTATCGGTGATGACCTCGGAGTGGGAGCGCGGATAGTCGACCGGCCCGGTCGCACAGCCGCTGAGCAACCCCGCCAACAGCAGACACCAGAGCGTCAGCTTGCCCATGCCCCCCATCTCCTGCCCCCACGCGTCAAGACGTCACGCGCGCTAGTATACGGGGAACGGGCAAGCCAGGCGTGACCCTTGCGCGGTGCCGCTCACCGGCAGCCCGCACATCGGCAGACGAATTGCGCTGCGGCGCGATGCCGGATGCCAGGATGCGGGTCAATGCACCATGAAGACCGGGATCTCGGCCGAATTGAGCAGATGCCCGGTCACCCCGCCGAGAATCAGCTCGCGTAGTCGACTACGACTGTAGCCGCCGACCACGAGCATATTGATGCCCAGGTCGCGCGACACCTTGAGCAGGGCCTCGCCGACATTCGGATCATGCGCGTCGACCAGCTTCACGTCTGCCGCGACACCGTGCCAACCGAGATACTCGACCAATTCATCGGGTGACGGCTTCACCGACTCCTGATGCGTGCCGGTCAGGATGGTGACGGTCTCCGCGGTGTGCAGGTAGGCCATCGCCGCACCGACCGCGCGCGCCGCCTCGGCGCTCCCGTTCCAACCGATGCCGATTCGGCTGCCGATCACCGGCTCCCTACGCGGCGGCGCGACCAGCACCGGTCGGCCGGTCGACTTCAGTGCGGCCTCGACGAAGGCCGGCGGTGGTGACACCGGGATCGGGCCCGGCAACACGATCAGGTCCGACAGGCGCCCGCGCACCGAGAGGATCGTGTCCTCCTGGCCGGTCGACTCGTGCCAGCCGACCGTAGGGCCCGTCGTGTTCGCATCGCGCGCCGTTCCGACCGGAACGCCCGCCTTCGCGCACAGTGTCTCGAGCAGTTCGCGCGCCTGCGCCGCCTGCGATTCGGCATTCTGCTCGGCGGCCTGCAGCACGGCCTCGCGCATGTGCTTGGAAAGGCCGATGGTCGCGTACGGCAAAATGTTGCTGGGGTTGCGCATCACATACAGCACGTCGAGATGCGCGTCGAAGCGCTGCGCCAAGCCCAGCGCGGTCTCGAGGACCGGACCAGGAGCGTCCGCCTCGGACAACGGTAGCAGGATAACCTTGACCGGCATGCGCTTTCCTCCTCGGTGAGCCCGGCGCCGGGCCTTGCGACGCGGCCGGAAACCGCGCCCTTCTCATCAGTTGCCGCTGCCGGGCCGGTTCGGCCGACAGCGACCTTGGCTCAGTAACAGCCGGCGACCCGTCCACGCTGCTGGACCAGGCTCAGGACCACGTCGAGGGTCGGCGTCGGAAGATCGACCAGGCGCCCCATCTCCTGTACAGCGGTCACCAGCGCGTCGATCTCCATCGGTCGGCCCAGTTCGAGGTCCTGCAGCATCGAGGTGCGGTGGGCACCGACCGCGGCAGCTCCGTCGATGCGCTTGTCGACATCGACCTTGAAGCGCACGCCGAGCCGCTCGCCGATTGCCTGGGCCTCGAGCATCATCGCACGTGCCACCGCGCGCGTGCCCGGTTCGGTCGCCACCACGTCGAGCGTCGCCTGGGTCAGTGCGCTGATCGGGTTGAAACACAGGTTACCCCAGAGCTTGACCCAGATCTCGTCACGGATATTTCGCACCGGCGCCTTGAACCCGGCATCCACCATCGCCTTGCCGATTTGCACGACGCGCTCGGTTTTTTCGCCGCTCGGCTCGCCCAGCGTGAAGCGGTCGCCGCTGATGTGTCGGATCACGCCCGGCTCCGGCACGTCGCAGGCGGGATAGACCACGCAGCCGATCGCGCGCTCCGGCCCGATACGCTCCCACTGGGCACCACCGGGGTCGACACTCTCGATCCGCCGGTCCTCCCAGGGACCCTTCAGCTTGTAGAAGTACCACCAGGGGACACCGTTCACCGCGGAAACGACCGCGGTCTCCGGCCCCAGCAGCGGCTGCATCGCATCGACGACGCGCGGCACCGAGTGCGCCTTGAGCGTCACGATGACATAGTCCTGCGGCCCGGCCTCGGACGGGTCGTCGGTGCAGCGCACATGGGCGACGCGTTCCTCGTCACCGATCAACAGTTTCAGCCCATTGGCGCGCATCGCCTCGAGATGCGGGCCGCGCGCAATCAGCGTGACGTCCTGGCCGGCGAGCGCGAGCTGGACCCCGAGGTAACCGCCGATCGCGCCGGCACCATAGATACAGATACGCATCAACCCAGCCCCAATTTCTCGGCCAGCCCGATACGCTGCAGTTTGCCGGTGGCGCCCTTCGGGATCTCATCGAGGAACAGCACCTTGCGCGGCACCTTGAAATCGGCGAGGCGGGTCGCGGCGAAGTCGCGGATGTCGCTCTCGCTGGCCTGCTCACCTTCACGCAGCAAGACCG
>CBDTXT010000229.1:0-5448 GCA_965364465.1 uncultured Chromatiaceae bacterium | reverse complement strand
GTGCCGCTGGTCCTGGTCCCGGCCGCCGATGCGGGCGTGCGCGACCGGCGTGAGCGGTTCCGCGAGGTGTTCTGTCAGGTGCTCGAGGCCCGGCGGGATCTGCTGCCCAACTATCGACCGTGCGAGGAGGCGCTGACCCGGCTTGCCGACGAACCGGCCGGTAGCGGCGCCCCGGCTAACCTGGGGCCCTCCCGGCGCAGGCTGGTCGCGGTCATCGTGCCTGGCGTTGGGTGGGACTGCTTCGAGCGCTGGCTGGACGAGGGGGATACCGGCGGCGCGAATCTGCGCCGCTTCGGCTACGATTCTGCCCGCTTCGACGTTGATGGCCTCTCGAGCAGTGCGAACAATGCCCGCCAGATCCGCGATGCGATCCTGCGCCTGCCGGCACCCGAGGCGGAGCCGCAGTTGGTGCTGATCGGGTACTCGAAAGGGGCGACCGACATCCTCGAGGCGCTCGTGTCTTATCCAGAGATCCGCGGGCGGGTGGCCGCGGTCGTCAGCGCGGCGGGTTCGATCGGCGGTTCACCGTTGGCCAACGCCGTGGGGCAATCGGTACTCGATCTGTTGAGGCACTGGCCCGGCGCGCGATGCACCGCCGGCGACGGCGGTGCGCTCGACAGCCTGCGCCCGGCGACGCGCAAGGCCTGGCTCGCGCGGCACGCGTTGCCCGAAGACGTCCCGTATTATTCGCTGGCGACCTTGCCGGAGCACGGGCGCATCTCCTGGGTGCTGGGGTCGAGTTACAGGAAGCTGGGTCGTGTCGACGCACGCAACGACGGCCAGGTACTTTTCTACGACCAGTTGATCCCGGACAGCTCGCTGCTCGGTTACCTGAACGCGGATCATTGGGCCTTGGCCGTGCCGATCGGCCGCTCGCACCCGATGCTCGGCGCCACGTTCGTCAACCACAACGATTTCCCACGCGAGGCCCTGGCCGAGGCATTGCTGCGCTTCGTCGAAGAGGATCTCGCCGCCTCCGATGCGGCGCAGGTCGCACCTGCCGAGTAAAGGCGTCGGGCACAGCCCGACCTACCGAATCGGGGTCGTTGCACAGCCCGACCTACCGGGTGTGGTCCGAGGCTTCGCTCGGCAGGTTCGTGGCGCTGGCTGTGCCTGTCGGTTTCGCCGCTCCGCCGATATCGCCGAGCATGTCGAAATCGTTGAGGATGCAATAGATCGCCGGCACCAGGAACAATGCGATCAGGGTCGCTGACATCAAGCCGAAGGCGAGGCTGGCCGCGAGCGGTATCAGGATCTGCGCCTGCAGGCTTTTTTCGAGCAGCAGCGGCGTGAGTCCGGCGATGGTCGTGACCGAGGTCAACAGGATCGGGCGAAAACGCGCGATCGCGGCGTCGCGCGCGGCCCGCGTCACCGGGATGCCGAGCGCGCGCTCGTTGCGCATGAACACGACCAGCAGGATCGAATCGTTCACCACGACGCCGAACAGCGAGGCCATGCCGACGATGCTTGGCAGGGTCAGGTCGAGCCCGAGTGCCATGTGACCGAAGACCACGCCGATCAGCGCGGTCGGAATGACCGACATCACGGTGATCGGGGCGAGATAACCCCGGAACTGCAGCGCCAGCAGCATGTACACTCCGATCATGCCGAGCAGCACGTTGCGGACGATCGAGCCGCCGGTCTTCGCGGACTCGTCACTCTGGCCCTGGACGTCGATCCGGATCGAGGGGTAGCGTTGCCGCAACTCGGGGAAGATGTCGGCCCTGGCCGCGGCGAGCAGCTCCTGCGCATTCGCCCGGGCGCGGTCGACATCGCCCTGGACGGTCACAGTGCGGCGTCCGTCGATGCGATTGATCCTGGCCCAGCCGCGTGCCTCTTCGACGCGGGCGACCTCGGGCAGCGGGACCAGCTTGTGGTCCGGGCCGACGATGCTCAGGTTCTCCAGGTCGGCGACCTCGTTGCGGTCTTCCTGCGCCAGGCGCAACTCGACCTCGTAGGTCTCGGGGCCGAGCGGGAACTCGTCGGTCTTGAAGCCCTGAAAGGCCGCACGCACCTGGCTGGCAACGCTGTCCGCGTCCAGTCCGATCACGCCTGCCCCCTCCCTGAGGTACAGCCGGTACTCACGCTTGCCCGGGCGCAGGTCGTCGCTCAGGTCGGTGACGCCGTCGAAGCCGGCGAGCCAGGTCTTGAGGTCGAGCGCGGCCGCCTTGATCTCATCCAGGTCGGAGCCGATCAGGCGGACGTCGATCGCACGCCCGCCCGGCCCGATGGCCGGTTCCGAGTACTTGAGCGCGATCACGTCCGTCATACGCCCTGCCTGATCGCGCCAGCGGTTGCGAAACTCGTCCAGACCGGTGTTGCGCACCTCGGCACTGAGCAGGTCGACCACGATCCGCGCGACATGCGGGCCGGTCTCGTACGCATCCGGGTTCTCGCCGAAGATCACGGTCAGGTTCTTCACCAGGTCCTGCCCGCCGGGCTGCGCCGCCTTCAGTTCCTCGTTGATCGACCAGGCCGCCTGCTGCAGGTGTCCGACGATGCGCTCCGTCCTCTCCAGCGGGGTCCCCTGCGGCAGCAGGATACGGGCCTCGACCACGTCGCCTTCGATGTCCGGAAAGCCGGTGAACTTCAGCTTGCCTCCCACCGGCATCGCGACCGCGAAGAGTATCAGCATCAGCACCAGCCCCAGTGTCAGGTAGCGGTACGCGACCGCCTTGTCCAGCGCGGCCGCGAAGTAACGGTCACGCAGGCGCGCGAAGCCGCGCTCGAATGCGACGCGGAAACGGGTCGGTGCGCGATTGTGCATCTGCGTCAGCGAGTGGCCCAGATGGCTGGGCAGGATCAGGAACGCCTCGACCAGGCTGACCGTGATCACCACGATCAATACGATCGGCAGGATGCGCAGGATCTGGCCGATCTCGCCGGTGATAAAGGCCAGCGAGCCGAAGACCAGCAGCGTGGTGGCGAAAGACGAGGCGATGCCCGGCAGCACCTGTGTCGCCCCGGTGACCGCCGCCTGGAGCGGTTCGTCACCCTTGTGCAGGCGCGAGGCGATGTTCTCTGCGATCACGATCGCGTCGTCCATCAACAGGCCCACCCCGATCAGCAGTCCGACCATCGAGATCATGTTGATCGTGACGCCGAGCATCGGCAGCACGAACAGCGCGCCGAGAAAGGAGACCGGCAGGCCCATCGCGACCCAGAAACTGTAGCGGAAGCTGAAGAACAGCCAGAGCACCAGGAACACCGCGACCAGTCCCTGGATGCCGTTGCGCGTCAGCATGTTCAAGCGGTCGCTGACGACCGAGGAGCGGTCCTGGGTCAACGTGAGCCGGACGCCTGGCGGGACACGCCGGTTCTCCGCGGCGACGAACGCGCTGACCGCCGCATAGGCCCTGAGAATGTCCTGCGACCGCGTCTTGCTGATGTCGAGGATCGCGGCGCGCCGGCCATTGAACAGGACCTTCTCCTCGTCGCGCTCGAAGCGGTCGCTGATGGTCGCGATGTCGTTGAGCGGGATGGCTGCGCCGGTATCGCCGGATATGATCACCAGTTCCTCGAAATCCGCCGCGGTCTTGCGCTGGTCGTCAAAACGCAGCAGCACGTTCTCCTGCTCTCCCTGCAGTTCGCCGGTTGGGCTGGTGACACTTTGTCGCTGCAGCGCGCCGGCGACATCGGCGGCAGACAGCCCGTAGCGTCGCAGCGTGGGTGCGTCGACCTCGATCCGGATCTGGTGGGTCGAGAAGCCCTTGACCGTCACCGTGGAGAACGCGCGCAGGGTCTGCAGCCGTGACTTGACGTCTTCCGCGTAGGCCTTCAGTGCGACCGGGTCTTCCGGTCCGGTGATCGCGATCGAGACCACCGCGTCGGTGCGGCCGAGCTCCTCGATCACCGGCAGCTCGGCCTGTTCCGGGAAATCGTCGACGGCGTCGACCTCGGACTTCACATCGTCGAGAAAGCGCGTCATCTGCGCGCCCTCGCGCATCACCGCGGTCGCGATGCCCAGACCCTCGCGCGCCTCGCAGCGCGTTTCGTCGATATCGCTGATACCGTCGAGCGCATCTTCCAGGCGGCGGCACACGGCGTCTTCCACCTCGTCCGTGGTCGCGCCCTTGTAGACGACGCGGATCTCGACCTTGTCGTTTTCGATCTCCGGGAAGGTCTCGCGCTGCAACCCGGGCAGCGCGACGATGCCCAGGATCATGATCGCGGCCATCAGCAGGTTGGCCGCCGTCGGGTGGTGGGCGAACCAGGCGATCACTGGCCGTTCCGGGCCGTGCTCAGTATCCGGGTCTGCAGCACCGGGTCATGCACCGGCTCGAGCAACATGCCCTGCACAGCGGGTATCGGGTCGCTGACGACGATCTGCTCGCCGGCCTGGATGCCGCCATCGATCACGCTCAGCGGCCCCTGGCTGAACAGCACCGCAACCGGACGAATCTGCAGACGCTGCTGCTCATCGACCACATAGACCTTGCCCGCCCGTATCGCGCTGCGCGGCAGGACCAGCCGGCCGGGCTGGGTATGCCCACGGATGATCACCTGCACGAACATGCCCTTGGACAACGGCGGGCGCTTTCCCGGGATGACCTTCTTGAACGGGTTGTCGACACCGATCACGACCCCGATGGTGCGCGTCTGCGGGTCCACGCGATCGCTGAAACGCACGAAGTCCGCGTCCCATTCGGCCACCTCGGTTCCCATGTCCATGCGCACCAGCGGCCGGAAACCGGTGAAGTCCTGCAGCTCGTCCCGCAGACCGGGCAGCGTCGGCATCGGCTGTTCGCGCCCGACGAACAGGTTGCGCAGCGAGGAGATCGCGACCTGAGCCACGATTTCGACGCGTTCGACCGCGTCGCCTTTGAACAGCGTCTGACCGACACCCACGTACTGATCCTTCTCGACCGCGAGGTCGGTGATGCGCAGATTGAACGGCGCGCTGACGGTCGTGTTCGCGAGATCGCGCTCGGCCTGGGTGACCTTCGCCTCGAGCAGGCGGCGCTGCGTCGGCAGCAGTGCCAGCATGTTCGCGGTGTTCTGCACCGCGGTACGCGCGTTCAGCATGGTGCGCTCGGCATTGTCGACGTCGCTGCGTGAGGCGGTGCCCTTGTTCGACAGCTGACTGATCCGTTCCTTCTCGCGTTGTGCCAGGCGCAGATTGCTCTGGTCGATCGCCAATGAGGCCCTGGCGTTTTCCTCCTGCACGTCCAGCTCGGCCAGTTCGGCGCTGGCCTGGGCCAGTCTCAGCTCGTAGTCGACCGGGTCGATGCGGAACAGCAGGGTTCCTGCCGGTACGATTTCACCGTCGCGCAGCCGCGGGTAGGTGTCGACGACCCGGCCCGCGACCTGCGCGACCGCCGCCCAGACCTTGCCCGGCTTCACCTCGCCATAACCCTTGACCTCCGGGACCAGGTCGACCGCGGTCACTTCGACTTCTCGTTTTTCCTTCTGCGTTTTTTCTTGCTTTTATTCGGCTGGCGGGGTCTT
>CBDTXT010000228.1:0-5450 GCA_965364465.1 uncultured Chromatiaceae bacterium | reverse complement strand
TCATCATCGGCTAGTCATACGCCATATTCCCGCCGATAGGCCTCGATACTGGCGAGTCGCTCGGGTGCGTCGCCGTGCTGGCGGATGAACGCGATCAGATCGTCGAGCCGCACGATGGACGCCACCGCCATCCCGTGGTCTGCCTCGATCTCCTGGATCGCCGAGCGTGCGCCGGTACCGCGTTCCTGGCGGTCGAGTGCGATCACCACCCCGGCCGGATTCGCGCCCTCGGCAGTGATGATATCCCTGGACTCCCGGATCGCGGTGCCGGCGGTGATGACGTCGTCAATGATCAGGATGTCGCCCTCGAGCGGATGACCGACGATCCGTCCGCGCTCACCGTGATCTTTGGCCTCCTTGCGATTGAAGGCATAAGGCACATCTATCGCGTGCCTGTCGTAGAGTGCGGCTGCGGTGACAGCGGCCAGCGGAATGCCCTTGTAGGCCGGACCATAGAGCACATCGAACGCAAGCCCCGAGTCGACGATCGTCTGCGCGTAGAAGCGGCCGAGACTGGCCAGCGCGGCGCCGGTGTTGAACAGCCCGGCGTTGAAGAAATAGGGACTGACGCGCCCCGACTTGAGCGTGAACTGGCCGAAGCGCAGCACGCCCTGGTCGAGGGCGAAGTCGAGAAACTCACGCTGATAGTCTTGCATGCGGTTGACCTCCGTCCGAAGCGCATTGTCCGAAACGGGCGCACGACATACAAGCGCAGGCGGCGCGTGCATTACCTATAATGCGCCGGATGCGCGTGATCAGTCTCAACTTGAACGGTATTCGGGCTGCAGCGCGCAAAGGCTTTTTTGCCTGGTTGCGGCGACAGCGCGCCGATGTGGTTTGCCTGCAGGAGATCAAGGCGCAGGTCGATCAGCTCAAGGAACGGCAGTTCTGGCCGCCAAGTTTTCGTTGTTATTACCACCCGGCCCAGAAGAAGGGCTACAGTGGTGTCGCCTTGTATGCCCGAAGGATGCCCGATAAGGTGGTTCAGGGGCTGGGTTGGCCCGACTTCGACAGCGAAGGGCGCTGGATAGAAGCGCGTTTCGATGCGTTGAGCGTGATCTCGCTCTACCTGCCCTCCGGTTCGTCCAGCGAGCAACGACAGCAGCTGAAGTTCGATTTGATGGCGCGCCTCACGCCGCATCTCGAAATGCTCCGAGACCAAGGTCGCGAGTACATCATTTGTGGCGACTGGAACATCGCCCACACCAAGGCGGATATCAGGAACTGGCGAGGCAATCTGAAGAACTCCGGTTTTCTGCCGGAAGAGCGCGCGTGGCTGGACCGACTGTTTGGCACGATGGGCTGGGTGGATGCGTTTCGTGTCGTCAACCAGTCTCCAGACGAATACACCTGGTGGTCGAATCGCGGCCAGGCCTGGGCAAAGAACGTCGGCTGGCGCATTGATTACCAGGTCGTCACGCCTGGCCTGCGTGACCGTATCGTCGATGCGGGCATTTACCGCAGGCGACGGTTTTCCGATCATGCACCACTAATCGTGGACTATGACCTTGAGTTCTGATGCCCGCCTCGGATGGTGGGGCTCGGCCCGCATCTATCTCCAGCCCCGCCCGATGACACTGCTGTTTCTCGGGTTCTCCTCGGGCCTGCCTTTGTTGCTGGTGTTCGGCACATTGTCGTTCTGGCTGCGCGAGGCGGGCATCGAGCGGACGACCATCGGTTTCGTCAGCTGGGTCGCATTGGCCTATGGTTTCAAATGGGTCTGGGCGCCACTCGTCGACCGACTGCGCATCCCGCTGCTGTCCGAACTGCTCGGGCGCCGCCGCAGTTGGCTTCTGGCTGCACAGATCGCGCTGGTCTTTGGCCTGCTCGGTATGGCGCTGGTCGACCCTCAGCAGGATCTCGCAAGGCTAGTGTGGCTTGCGGTCCTGGTCGCTTTCGCTTCGGCAACCCAGGATATCGTCATCGATGCTTTCCGCATAGAGAGTGGCGGCGCGCGGCTGCAGGCGGCGATGGCGGCGACTTACATGGTCGGCTACCGGCTCGCGATGATCGTGGCCGGCGCCGGCGTATTGTGGCTCGCCGCCTGGGTCGATCCTGACGAGGCGACCTATCAGCACGGGCCGTGGCAGTTTGCTTACATGGCGATGGCGGCATTGATGACGGTTGGCATCGTCACGACGCTGGTGGTCGCTGAGCCTCATCCACCCCAGCGGCCGGCGGCGGACGCGACCCGCGAGCCGACGTCGTTCGATTCCCTGCCGGCCTGGCTGCAGCCAACCGCGCGTTGGGTCTGGTCTGCGTTTCTGAGCCCGTTCGTCGACTTTTTCGGTCGCTATGGCTGGCTGGCGCTGCTGGTGCTGGCACTGATTGCCAGCTATCGCATCTCTGACATCGTGCTGGGGGTCATTGCGAACGTTTTCTATGTGGACATGGGCTTCAGCAAGACCGAGGTCGCCAATGTGACCAAGGTGTTTGGCGTGGCCATGACCCTGCTGGGGGCCCTGGTCGGCGGAGTCCTGGTGAATCGTCTCGGCGTGATGCGGATTCTCTTCGCCGGCGCCTTGTTGGCGGCCGCCACCAATCTGCTGTTCGCATTGCTGGCGCAGATGGGCGCCTCTGTGCCCATGCTGATCGCGGTCGTCGCGATGGACAACCTGTCAGGCGGGCTCGCTGCGGCCGCGTTCGTCGCCTATCTTTCGGCATTGACCAACGTACAGTACTCCGCGACCCAGTATGCCTTGTTCAGCTCGGTCATGTTGTTGTTGCCCAAGTTCCTTGGCGGCTTCTCGGGGGCGATCGTGGACAGCGTCGGCTACGAGCGGTTCTTCACGTTGACCGCGCTGATGGGGCTGCCGGTACTGCTGTTGGTATGGCTGGCAGCGCGATACACGCAGCTGGAGCCCCGCTCCTGATGTCGGAGATCGACCTGCTCGGGGCCTTCGTCGTCGGCCTGCTGGGTGGCGTGCACTGCGCGGGGATGTGCGGGGGCATCGTGGGTGCCTTGTCTTTCGGTCTGCCGGATGCCGGCCGGCGATGGTGGATACTGCTCGCCTACAACGCCGGCAGGATTGGCAGTTATACCTTGGCCGGCGCGCTGATGGGAGCGCTGGGTTTCTACTTTTCGGGTCTGCTTCCAGTGCAGACGGCGCAACGCGTGCTGTCGAGCCTTGCCGGTGTGTTCCTCGTGTTGATGGGCCTGTACCTTGCCGGCTGGTGGGATGGGCTGTCGCGCGTCGAGCGCTTCGGCGGACTCCTCTGGCGCAGAATCGAGCCGTTGGGTCGCGGATTGTTGCCGGTGCGCTCGGTGCAGCATGGCTTCTTGCTGGGCCTGCTCTGGGGTTGGCTGCCGTGCGGGCTCGTATACAGCGCGCTGGTGTGGACAGTTTCGTCCGGTGGCGCGTTGCAGGGGGCGTCGCTGATGCTTGCGTTCGGGCTGGGGACTCTGCCCAATCTGCTGTTGATGGGTATCGCGGCGGCCCAGCTCAACCGCTGGGTAAGAAATCCCGCAATCCGGGCGATTGCGGGCGGTCTTGTGATGATTTTCGGCGTGCTGCTGCTGTACCAAGCCTGGTAAGCTGAGCTCTGGCCGGCACGCAGCGGCAAGCCCGCTCAGTCCGTGTAGAACTCCTGCCTCATATTGGCCCGCAACGGGTAGCGCCCGCCCTCGGGCAGGATTTCCAGGTCGAAGTTCAGGATCTCACGGTGGGCGACTGGAAAATCCGCCAGGTAGTAGATGGCCTCACCCTCGACCACCTCACGCATGTCCATCGGGCGGATCTGTCCGTAGAGCGTTCTCGCCACCGCGATGATTTCCGCCCGGACCGGCGTACCCGGCCCGTTCAAGTTGTCGCGCAGCACGCTGACGTTCAACAAACCGCGGGTCTTGCTGCGCTGGATGTCGTAGGCGTTGGCAACCTGTATCGGGAGGTTGTCCGTAGTCAGCGCATTGTGGTGGATGGTATAGCCCCCGGTGTGCGTGCTGTTCTCGGCGCCGACAGTCGAGCAAAGCGCGATCAACAGGATACTCAGGGTTCTGGCCAGCAAATTCATCGCTTAGTCCTCCTGGTTGGAATTTTCCCGCGTGTTCTCCCTTGTCCAGAATATAGACCAGATGTCCGAACATTCTTTTTCGTGAGCTGTTCGGGCGCCTCGCTGTGATTCAACCGCCACGCGGCAGTCCGAGTAGGCCGGGCAGTCGCTTGGGGTCGCTGACCCGGATGCGCTTCAGCGCGCTGGTTTGGCCCTTTTCGATAGACACAGACGAAGGCTTGACCCCGAACTGCGCTGCCGGCCAGGCAGTCAAATGGGCGTTCGCCCGCCCGTCGACCGGTGGCGCGGTGATGCTGACCCGCAAACGGTCTTCCCGGGGTTCGGCGAAGGCATCCCGGCTGGCGCGTGGTTGCAGTTTGAGATCGAGCAGCAGATCGCGGCCATCCCATCGATACCAGCCGGCCACGGCTACAACATCCGGCTGATCAGGTCTTTGATCGGCGGTACCAGCAACATCTCGAGGACCACCAGCCCGATCATCACGACCATCGGTGAGAGGTCGAGACCACCCATGTCGGGCAGCCGCCGCCGCACCGGGGCGAGCAGCGGCTCCGTCAGGCCATTTATCAGCATGATCGCCGGGTTGTAACTGCCGGGGTTGACCCAGCTGACGATGACCTGAATCAGTATCGCGAAAAGGAAGATGTTGATGATCAGCGAGATCAGCTCGGGGATCGCGAGCAGTGCCGCTGCACCCGGCTGGAAACCCGCGCCGGCCAGGCCGAGTATCGCAACCTGCTCTATGGTTATCACCAGCCAGGCAAGGAACAGCGCGGCCATGTCCATGCCGGAGACGCCGGGGATCACGCGACGCAACGGATTCAACAGTGGCCGGGTCGCCTTGACGATGAACTGCGAGATCGGGTTATAGAAGTCGGCACGCGTAAGCTGTAACAGAAAGCGCAGCACGACCAGTGTTGCGTAAAGGCCGAACAGCACCTGCACGAGGAACACCGCGGGTTGTGTGAGGTATCCACCGCCCATCATGCCGCCCCGAGGTCTGCCGAGAGCGCGACAGATCGGTCATGGGCCGCCTGCAATGCACGACGGAACAGGTCGCGGATACCGCCGTCTTCGAGTGCGTTGACCGCGCGCTCGGTCGTGCCGCCGGGCGAAGTGACCCGGGCCCGCAGGATCTCGGGCGGGTCTGTGCTTTCCAGTGCCATGCGCGCCGCGCCGAATGCGGTCTGCAGTGTCAGCAGCCGCGCAGTTTCTGGCGGCAGACCCAGTTCGCGGCCGGCGCTCTCCAGTGCCTCCATCACCAGAAACAGGTATGCGGGGCCACTGCCTGAAAGTGCCGTGACCGCATCCATCAGCGACTCGTCCTCTACCCATTGGGTCAGGCCAACGGCACGCATCAACGACTCGGCCTGCTCTCGCTGAACCTCGGAGACCTCGGGGGTCGCAAACAGCACGGTCGCGCCGGATTGGATCACCGC
>CBDTXT010000227.1:0-5511 GCA_965364465.1 uncultured Chromatiaceae bacterium | reverse complement strand
CGGCGACGGCAGATTTTCTCGCACAGATCGCGGCCGGTATGGCGCGCGAACTCCTGGGGACGCTGTGCCTTGCCAGCAGGGCCCCGCTGCTGGTCGCTCCGGCGATGAACCAGGCGATGTGGCATCACCCGGCGACCCAGGCAAACGTCGCGCTGATCGCTGCACGTGGCGTGGTCGTTCTCGGGCCGGGCGAGGGTGAGCAGGCATGCGGCGACAGCGGGCCGGGCAGGATGCTCGAGCCCGACGCGATTGTCGCGGCGCTGCGCGAGCGTCCTGCGGGCGGGCGCCTGAACGGCCATCGCGTCGTACTGACTGCGGGACCAACGCGCGAACCGCTCGATCCCGTGCGCTTTCTGGGGAACCGCAGTTCGGGCAGGATGGGTTTTGCCCTGGCCTCGGCATTGGCAGGACAGGGTGCAGAGGTGGTGCTGGTCAGCGGGCCGGTGGCGCTGGCGACGCCGACTGGCGTGGAGCGGATAGACGTGGTGAGCGCGCAGGAGATGCGCGAGGCGGTCTTTGCCGCGCTGCCGGGGACTGCCATCTTCGTTGCGTGCGCCGCGGTGGCGGACTTTCGCCCTGCGGTGGTCGCGCAGCAGAAGATAAAAAAGACCGCAGAGACGCTCACGCTCGAGCTGATTCGCAACCCCGACATACTCGCCGAGGTGTCCGCTCTGTCCGATCGCCCCTTCTGCGTGGGGTTTGCGGCAGAGACCCACGACCTCGCAGCCTATGCCGAGGCGAAGCTAAAGGCTAAGGGGCTGGATATGATTGCCGCTAACCGGGTGAGTGCGTCTCAGGGATTCGAGGTCGACGACAACGCCCTGCTGGTAATCTGGAAAGGGGGCAGTGAGGCGCTGGAGCGACAACCCAAACCGCAACTCGCTGCGCAGCTCGTCAATTTGATCGCGGACCGTTTCGATGCACAGACTGCAACTTAAGATACTCGACAAGCGCCTGGGTGATACCTTCCCGTTGCCCGACTATGCGACTACGGGTTCGGCTGGTATGGACCTGCGTGCAATGCTGGACGCCCCGATCGAGCTGGCGCCCGCGCAGACTGAATTGATTCCCACCGGAATCGCAATTCACATCGCCGATCCGTCTTTGGCTGCGGTGATCTTGCCGCGCTCGGGTCTCGGGCACAAGCATGGCATCGTGCTGGGCAATCTGGTCGGTCTGATCGATTCGGACTACCAGGGACAGTTGTATGTCTCGTGCTGGAACCGGGGCGCCTCGCGTTTCCGGATCGAGGTCGGTGAACGGATCGCACAGCTGGTGTTGGTACCGGTTGTGCGGGCGGTGTTCGAGCAGGTCACGGAGTTCGGCGACACTGATCGGGGCGCGGGCGGATTCGGTCATTCTGGGCGGCATTGATTAACGGATGGATGTGTTGAAGAAGAAACCCGAGCAGGCAGGGTCGAAACGGCCAGCGGCAAACCGTGGCCGTTCACTGATCGTGTATTTCCTGCCCGTGATGATCGTGGCCACGCTGCTCATGCTGCTGGTCGCGTTGCTCGCACAACAGGTGATCGACCGGGCAGCGTCGCAGTCTGCACAGACTGCGGCGGCCAGCGTGGCCAATGCGCTTGCGGTGCGCCTGGAAGGAGAGATCGAAGCGCGGCGGGGCCTGCTCGCGTTGGCCCTGGCCGACGGCCAAGCGGCTGCCGCGCTGGAGCGCCGCGACCCCGAAGCCATCAGCGCGGTCGAGGCCAGCCTGCAGCGGCGTATCCCGGGCTTGCTCAGGGTGCGGCTGCTGCCGCCCGACGTGAGCCAGCCGGACCCTTCCGGCACCGCGCCGCTGGGCTATGCGGGTCTCGATATGCTGCGCCAGGCGCTGGAATCTGGCGGGCCAACCGTGGCTGAGATACACCAGATCAAGTCGGGCAACCCCTATCTGGCCATTGCGTTCCCGTTGCAACGCGATGGCCGCAATCCCGGGGTGGCGTTCGCGGCCTGGGATATGCGACCAATCGTCCAGGTGGTGGACGACTCACCGGCCTTTTCGGGTCGCCTGCAGTTGGTCCAGGGTGGCGACACCGGTTACGCCCTAGCGAAGGGGCCTGGTGTCGACGAGATCGCGTTCAGCGCCGGCTCTGTCGAAGTCCCGGGAACAATCTGGCGCGTGCGCTACGGCATCGCGAGCGATACCGGCGGCCTCGGAAATGTCGGCAACCTGATGGCCCTGGTCGGCGCTGGGACGCTCGCGCTGCTGCTGACGACACTCCTGCAATGGCGCCTGTTGGGGCGCGACCTGCGCGCCGATATGGCGACTCTGGTCAACCTGGGTGAGTCGATACTGCGGCGTGAGGGCGCCGGTACGCGGCCGGTAAGTCTGGCCCCGACCGGGGACGCTATTGCACTCCTCGGGCAGTATGCGCGGGACTCGCGCGAAATCGGCGGCGTGGCGCCGGCGGCTGCGGTCAAGCAGCGTGCACCTGTCGCGCCCGGACAGCAATCGACCGGGGTCGAAGTCGAGGAACTCGGGGACGATCCGGCGGAACTGCTGGCGGCGGGTGCGCAACCGGCCAAGATCGAGGTCCCCGAGGAGCTGTTTCGGGCGTACGATGTGCGCGGCGTGGTGGGTGACAGCCTCAATGCCGAAATCGCACAGCTGTTGGGGCAGGCCCTCGGCAGCCTGGTGCAGGAAGAGGGGGGCAGACGCATCGCGGTGGCCTGCGACGCCCGGCCTTCCAGCCCAAGTCTGACCAGCGCCCTGGTTCGCGGTCTGCAGAGTTCCGGTTGCGACGTACTGGACATTGGTCAGGCGCCTACGCCGCTGCTCTATTTTGCGATGCACAATCAGGGTGTGCCGGCCGGCGTAATCGTAACCGGCAGCCATAATCCCTCCGAATACAACGGCTTCAAGATCGTGCTCGGTGACAGGATCCTCGACGGAGACGAGCTTCAATCGCTGCGCCTGCGGATGCTGGCCGGGATGTTCAGCCGGGGAGCGGGCGCTCTCGAGCAGCTCGACCTGGTCGATGCCTATATCGAAGCGGTGCTGCAGGAGGTGCAGCTGGCCCGGCCGCTGAAGGTGGTGGTCGACGCCGGAAACGGGGTGGCCGGTCAGCTGGCCGTCGCCACCTTCGAGGCGCTCGGCTGCGAGGTGGTTCCGCTGTTCTGCGATCCGGACGGGACCTTCCCCAATCATCACCCCGATCCCAGTCGGCCGGAAAACCTGTCCGCGCTGACACTCGAAGTCCAGGCTCAGCAGGCAGACATCGGGTTTGCCCTCGACGGTGACGGAGATCGACTGGGTGTTATTGACAATGACGGGGAGACCATCTGGCCGGACCGCGTGCTGATGGTGCTCGCCGCCGATGTGCTCGGGCGGCACCCGGGCGTCGACATCCTGTACGACGTCAAGTCGTCACGTCACCTGGCCAGTTTCATCCTGAGCCACTGTGGGCGCCCGATCATTGGGAAATCGGGCCACTCGCGCATGCGCGCCAAGATGCTGGAGACCGGGGCGTTGCTCGGCGGTGAGTTCTCGGGCCACCTGTTCATCAAGGAGCGCTGGTTCGGTTTCGACGACGGGGTTTACGCCGCGGCACGGCTGCTCGAGTTGTTGGCATTCGAGTCCCGCCCGTCGAGCGAGGTTTTTGCAGAGCTGCCCTCGAGCCCGTCCACGCCGGAGTATCATCTGATGCTCGAGGAAGGGCAGAGCGCAAACCTGATGCGCGCGCTTGACGTACACAAGGTGTTCGATGACGCCCGGCTGGTCGAACTGGACGGGCTGCGCGTGGAGTTCGCGAATGGCTGGGGTCTGATACGGCCATCCAACACCATGCCATCGCTGGTGTTCCGTTTCGAGGCCGACGATGAAGGCGCACTGGAGCAGATAAAGGGACGTTTCCGCGACCTTCTGCGACGCGTTGCCCCCGACATGCAGGCACCCTTCTAAGACCAACAACTGGAAACAAGTTCTATGAGTCTTACGGCGCAGGCGGCCGGCAACGTCGCCCATGTGTTGACCGAGGCCTTACCCTATATTCAACGCTTCGGCGGCAAGACCATCGTCATCAAGTATGGCGGCAATGCGATGGTTGACGAGGAACTCAAGGCGGGTTTTGCTCGTGATGTCGTGCTGATGAAACTGGTTGGTATCAACCCGGTCGTCGTGCACGGCGGGGGTCCTCAGATCGGTGACCTGCTTGCGAGGCTCGGCAAACAGAGCGAGTTCGTCCAGGGTATGCGTGTCACGGACGCCGAGACGATGGACGTTGTCGAGATGGTGCTCGGTGGCCTGGTGAACAAGGAGATAGTCAACCTGATCAACCGGCACGGTGGTTCGGCGGTCGGCCTGACTGGAAAGGACGGCGACCTGATTCGTGCGCGTAAGCTCAATCTTACGCGTAGCAACCCTCAGATGCAGGCCCCGGAAATCATCGACATCGGCCACGTCGGGGAGGTCGAGAGTATCGATGCGTCGGTAGTCGACATGCTGCTACACGGCAACTTCATTCCGGTCGTGGCGCCGATCGGCGTGGGACGTGACGGGCACTCTTACAACATCAATGCCGATCTGGTGGCCGGCAAGATGGCCGAGGTGCTTGAAGCGGAGAAGCTCATCTTGTTGACCAACACCTCGGGCCTGCTGGACAAGGAAGACAGGCTGCTCACCGGACTGACCCTGGAGATGGTCGATGCGCTGATCGCCGATGGCACCATCACCGGGGGTATGTTGCCGAAGATCGGCTGTGCGCTGGACGCGGTAAAGGCCGGGGTCAATTCGGCCCATATCATCGACGGCCGCGTGCCTCACGCTGTATTGGTCGAGCTGTTTACCGACCAGGGCGTCGGCACGCTGATCCGACGTCGCTGAAACATCAGGCATGGCGCGCCCCTCACGCAAGCAGGCGATTCTCGAGGCGCTGGCCAACGAGCTCGAGCAGCATCCGGGTGATCGCATCACCACCGCCGCGCTGGCGCGAGCCGTCGGCGTGTCAGAGGCGGCGCTGTATCGGCATTTTCCGAGCAAGGCCCGGATGTTCGAGGGCTTGATCAGTTTCGCCGAGGAGAGCGTTTTCGCGCGCATCAACCAGATACTCGGCGAAGAAAAGAACACGCAGGTGCGCACGGCCAGGGTCGTCTATCTGCTGCTCGGCTTTTCCGATCGCAATCCCGGGATCACCCGCATCCTGTTGGGCGATGCGCTGGTCGGTGAACGTGAGCGGCTGCATGAGCGGGTGCAACAGTTCTTCGAGCGTGTCGATCTGCAGTTGCGCCAGATCCTACGTGAGGCGGAACTGCGCAAGGATGCCGATTTACGGGCCTCACCCGAGGCCGCAGCGGCCCTGTTGACCGCATTCGTCGAGGGTCGCATGCAGCAGTTCCTGCGCTCGCGTTTCACGCAGTCCTCGCTTTCCGCCTGGGAGGTCGACTGGCAGGTGCTGAGTCACGGCCTGTTTGATCCCGCATAGCGGGCCATGGCCTACTCTGCTCACCGCAGCCATGTCACGGCCGCTGTGTCGATGCCCGTAGCGGCAGCCTGCCGGGCGCAAGCCGCGC
>CBDTXT010000226.1:0-5516 GCA_965364465.1 uncultured Chromatiaceae bacterium | reverse complement strand
TGCCGTTAAAGTCGGCGGACGGCAGGCCGATTTAATCGCCCAGACAGCGCGCGCCGCCCACCGACGCCTGAGACCCCCGGGCAAGCGCCGCGCGCTGCGCCATCCACGAAACCGCGGCAGCGTGGCGCAAGCCATCGGCCGCAGCGTTCGGAGCACGACATGCATCTGCTGCGCCTTACCCTCCCCTTTGCCCTGCTCGCGGCGCTGGCGTTCCACCCGAGTTTGGCGGACGACCCGGTCAGGCGCGGACAGCAACTGGCGCAGGCGGTATACGACGCACCGAAGGGCGACGATCTCGCCTCACGCGCGGTGATGACGCTGATCGAGAAAGGCCGGGGTCGGCGAGAACGCGAGATGTACACGCTGCGGGTCGACCGCGGCGGTGGTGAGCGCTGGTCGCTGACCCGTTTTACCAGTCCCTCAGACATCAAGGGCGTCGGGCTTCTGACCAAGGATTATCCGGGAGACCGGAACGACCAGTGGCTGTACCTGCCGGCACTGGATCGCGTGCGTCGAGTATCGTCTTCGCGCAAGGGCGGACGTTTCGTCGGGTCCGATCTGTTTTTTGAGGACCTCAGGGACCGCGAGGTCGCGATGGACCGACACCGCTATGCGGGCGAGGAGAAGTTGGGGAAACTGCTCTGCAAGGTACTGATCAGCGAACCCGTCGACCCTGACAATTCCGTCTACACGAAACGTGTCGCCTGGATTCACCCGGCCACGCTGATCCCGTTGCGGGTCGACCTCTACCAGCGCGACTCGAAGAGCCCGCAGAAGCGGCTCTCGGTGAAGCGTATCAAGCGCATCCAGGGCTACTGGACAGTCCTCGACAGTGTGATGCAGGACCTGGAAGGCGGCCACGCGACGCGGATCCAACGGTCGGCCGTCAAGTACAACCAGGATATCCCAGACCAGCTGTTCACCAGCCAGGCGCTGGCCGACGAGAGTGCCGAAGCGCCTTTCAGGCCCTAGCCCGGACCACGCCCGCAGAAACAAGGACCGCCGACAATGCCAGATTCTTCTTCCTGCAGAGCCGCCATCCTGCCACTCGCCATCTTTGCGCTGTGCGCCGGCCAGTCACCGGCCATCGTCGCGCAGCCTGCGCCGCAGGACGAGGTGCTGATCGAGATGGACGACCCGGGTGATCTGGAAGAGATCCTGATCGACGACGACGCCAGCGACCTGCCCAGCGAGGAACTGATCATCGAGGCCGATGCCCCGGGGGACCTGGGCAATGCGCCGGACGCTCGAAACGGCGATGCCGATGCCCTGGCGCCCGGACGGTGGGACCTGCGTGTGGACGATGTGCGGGCCGAATATGCGTATTTCACCCGCTCGGCCTCTGAAGCGGACTACCGGCTGTACGGCAAGGTATCGGCCCTGGCCAACTGGCGACCCTCCGCGGCCTGGGAGCTGCAAGCAGCCGGCCGGCTGGACGGGCACGATCAGCGAGGACTGTTGGATTATTCTTCGATCGACGCCGATTACGGCGACAGCTACGTCCGCTATCGCGGTGAGCGTGTGCGGCTGACGGCGGGTGCACAGACCGTGATATGGGGCCGGCTCGACGAGCTGCCGCTGGCCGACCGCGTGAGCACAGCGGATCTGACCCGGGGCATCCTCGATGACCTGGAAGACCGCCGGCGCGCCAACCCGATGATTCGGGCCGAGACGTTTCTCGGCGCCGGCAAACTCGACCTGGTCTGGCTGGTTGACTTCCGCCCGGCCGAACTGCCCGACCAGGACAGCATCTGGTACCCGATCAACGGCGAGACCGGTCGCATCCTCGGTTTCGACCCGAGCGACATACCGCCGGCGGCGGTCAAGAACGCCACCATCATAGAAGACGCGCCGAGCGGCGACGGCGGATTCGGCGCCCGCTACACGCGGACGCACGGCGTCGTCGATTTCGGGGTCACGGTTGCGCGGACCAGGCAATCGGTGCCCTATTTCCGGAGTGCCGGGCGTGGCGTGATCAAGACCGAATACCCACGCTCCTGGGCATACGGCATCGATGCCGCGACCGATGCGGCAGGCGCGACCTGGCGCTTCGAGGCGCTCTACAGCAGCGACAATCCGGTGACCCGTGAAGACCTCAGCTACACCACCACGCCGGCGATTTCGTGGGGCGGCGGCGTCGAGCTGCACCCCGGCGACGGCGACACCCGGATGAACCTGCAACTCGTCGGCACGAATCTGATCGATGCGGGAGCGGTCATCGACCGCCGGGACATCTACGGCCTGAACGGGGAGATCGAGACCCCGTTCGACCGCGACCGTTGGCGCGCGGAACTGGATTTCTACATCGGGCTCGGTGACAAGGACATCTACCTGAACCCGGAGCTCGCGTTCCTCGGATGGGAACCGCACGAGCTGTATCTGGCGCTGCACTATTTCGACGGAGACACGCAAACCCTGGGCGGCTTCCACAAGGACCACTCATCGATCAACCTCGGTTGGCGGGCCAGGTTCTGATTCGTTCGGGAAACGCCGGTGACTGACGATACGACCCCGCGCCCGACCCGACTGGAGCACGCCGGACGACCGGTCGCGATTCTCCACGAGGGCTTTTTCGTCTATGCGAATCCGGCCTTCCTGGTCCGGCTGGGATTCCCGTCGCTCGCAGAGCTACAGGCGGTCCCGCTGCTGGACCTGGTCGAGGACAGGGATCACGGACGCCTGCGCGAGCACCTGGATGACGCGAAACGGACGGCCGGTACCGACAGGCGGCATGCGCAATCGAAACTCATGCTTCGCAGGGCCGACGATCTGCCGCTGCACGCGGAATGCACGTCGTTTCGCACCCGCTACGCGGGCGAGGACTGCGTTCAACTCTCCCTGCGATCGCGCGAAGACGCCAGTCCCGCACAGATCGTTCGCAACCTGCCCTGGAAACTGTATCTGAAACTCGGCTTCCTGTTTCTGTTCGCGGTATTGCCGTCGTTTCTGCTGCTGAACCTCAATATCGACAACGCGCCAGAGGTCTACTTCCCCGATGACCAGCCGGCCGTGGTCCTGGACCGGGAACTGCGCACGCGATTTCCCGATGATCAGGTGTTCGTGTTGCTGTTCGAAGGGGTCGCGTTGTTCTCAGACGGCTTTTTCGAGGCCTACGATGGCCTTGCCCGCGCCCTCGAGCGGCTGGACGCGGTCGACCAGGTCGTCGCCGTCACCAACCAGGATCATATCTCCGGGACACGGGACGATTTCATCGTCGAGCGCCTGGTCGATGCGGGGAAACTCGCCGCGATACGGCCGGAGGCCAGGCGGCAGCGGGTGCTCGACGACAGACTGGGGGGCGGACTGCTGGCGGCCGACGACGGCTCGGCGTTGGGCATGGTCGTCATTCCGGATGCAGCGGACAACAGCATCGAGCGGCTGGCGCTCGAGGAAGCGATCCTGACGGCCGTGAAACAGGCCCGACTCGACGGCTACCTGGTCGCGGTCGCGGGGCAGATTCCGGTGGATGTCGCACAGCTGCGCTCGATGCTGCGCGACAATATGATCTTCATCCCGGCGACCGTCGCAACGGGCCTGATCATGATCTGGTGGCTGTTCCGCCGCTGGCTCGCGGTCATGCTGGCCGGGATAGCGATCGGCGTGGTGGTCAATTCGACCGTTGCGATCTATGTGCTGCTGGACCAACCGTTCACGCTGGTCTCGAGCATCATTCCGCCACTGCTCTCCGCGTTGACAGTAGCGGCCCTGGTACACCTGTTCAATGGCGCCTATCTGGCCTCGAAACGCGGGCTGACCGGGTTCGATCGCGTGGAGCGGGCGACCGCTGTGGTCGATCGGCCCGCACTGTACGCGGCCCTGACCACGGCCGGTGGCCTGATGTCGCTCGCCAGCAGCCCGATCGTGCCGATCCGCACCTTCGGGATCATCTCGGCACTCGGGACGTTGCTGATCTACCTCGTCGTTTTCCGCGTCCTGCCGACGCTGATGGTGCGATGGGATTCGAGCACTTGGCCTCAACCGCGCGGGGCCGCTCGGCTGGTTGACCGGCTTGTCTCCCTGCTGTACCGGCTCGGCATGCGGCACCCTGCCGCCGTTATCGGCAGCGTGGTCCTGTTGCTCGGCCTGGGCGCGCCACAGATCGCGGGCGTCACGGTAGAAACCAACCTGCAGGAGTTTTTCGAGTTCGACCACCCGGTCCGCGAGGATACGCGGCGGATAGACGACAAGATCGCCGGCACCATGACTGCGTCGGTGACCTTCGACACCGGGGCACGTGATGGTCTGAAAGACGCGGACGCTCTGCACGTGATTCGCAGGTTCCAGCAATGGGCCGAGCTGCAGCCTGAAATCGACCGAAGTTTCGGTCTGCCGAATTTCGTCGAGGAGATGCACTGGGGATTCAACGCGGAGAACCCGGCGTTTCGCACCGTACCCGACGACAGCCGACTGATAAGCCAGTATCTTCTGATCTACGACGGCGACGATATCCACGACTTCGTGGACCGGGAATTCCAACACTCGCAGGTTGCGCTGAACCTGAACGTCCACAAGGCCAGTGAGATAGCGCGAACGCTGGACAGGGTGCGCGAATACCTGAACGAGAACGTCGGTGACCGGCTGCATTGGGAGATCGCCGGCAACGCGCGATTGTTCGCGGATATCGAAGACCTGCTCGTCTCCGGCCAGCTCTACAGCCTGTGGGGCGCGCTGGTCCTGATCTTCATGTTCCTGCTGTTCTTCCTGCGCTCCGCGGGGGCAGCGGCGCTGTGCATGATCCCGAACCTGTCACCGATCCTGCTCATATTCATCCTGATGGGTGCCTTTGGCATCTGGCTGGATATGGCAACCGCGATGATTGCCAGCGTCGCAGTCGGTATCGCCGTCGACGACACGATTCACGTCTACCATGGATTCCGACACCGACTGGCACGCGGCGTTAGCCCGGTCACGGCCCTGGCACGCTCCTATCGACACGCGGGGCGTGCCGTCGTGGTCACGACGATCATACTCAGCGCGCAGTTCCTGATACTCGTCAGCTCGGATTTCGTGCCGACCCGTAACTTCGGCCTGCTCACCACGGTCGGCCTGCTCGCCGCGCTGCTGTTCGATCTGCTGTTGCTGCCGGCACTGCTGATCACCCTGCACGGGCATGCGAGCCCGGTCGCAGCATGGATGTCCCGCTTGAACAAACGAAAGCTCGCAGCCGATGTGCCGGTGGGCGATAGGACGCGCCCCGCGTTCGACAGCAGTTACTGGACGACCGAGCGCAAGACTGCGCTGGTCAAGGAAATGCTGTCCGGGCGGTCTTCGGCCACCGAGGCCGCACAGACCTACGGCGTTCCACAGCGGGATCTCGAGCGATGGGTAAAAGCCGCGGAGCGGGGCATCGCGCAGGCGCTGGCCGGCGGTAAGGCGCGCCGTCCAACCGAGGTGCGTACGCTGGCCAGGGCATACAAGAAACTTCAGGCCGAGAACCGTCAGCTCAAGTCACGCGGCCAGGGCTAGCCCGGAAATCTCACCGGGATGTGGGATTTTGGGGCGATAGGGCCAAGCAG
>CBDTXT010000225.1:0-5569 GCA_965364465.1 uncultured Chromatiaceae bacterium | reverse complement strand
GCGGCCGCGCGGCGCTCTGGCGTACCTTGTTCGGGGTGCACCTGTTCGGTGCCGTGATCAATCTTTCCGCGGTGATGATCTTTGGCGACCGCCAGACCCGACGGCGGCCGATGACGCCGCTTCAGGCCAGCGTGCTGTCGCGTGGCTTTGCGTTGGCGGCGCTCTGGTCGCCTTTCTTCGCCGCGATGGGGATCGCGCTGAGCAATGCGCCCGGGGCCCAATTGACTACGCTGTCCATGGTCGGCCTGCCGCTGGCGATGTTCGGCCTGCTGCTGGCCGCCTGGCAACTCTCGCGCTGGTCCGAGGCCGCCGATTTTGTCGGCTACCCGATGCACTATCGCGCGCTCTGGATACCCGGCCTGCTGGCCGTGCTGGTGTTGATGGTTCATCACTGGGCCCCGGCGGTACCGATCCTATCGCTGATAAGCGCGCTCGCACTGTCCTTGACTGTCGCGGTGCTGCTGATCCGTCGGCCAGACGATGCGGTGCGCCGCCTCGTGGCACATGTGCAGAGCGGCCTGCCACGCATGTCCGGAGAGTTGCTGTTGTTCCTGGCCGCCGGTGTCCTGGCAGCGGGCATCGCCAGCGTCGTGCAGACCAGCGGCTGGACGCTCGACCTGATGGCATTCGGCGCCACCGAGGCCAGCGTGTTGCTGTTACTGGCGGTGGCCGTCTCGGCCGCCGGTGTGCACCCGGTGATCAGCATCGCGACCGCACACGGTGTCCTGGCACCGCTGGCCCCTGACCCGAACCTGATGGGTATCACTTACCTGATGATATGGGCGGCCGGCGTGAGCAGTTCTCCGTTCTCTGGCATGCACCTGGCGATGCATGGCCGCTTCGGTATCGACTCGAGGGGCTTCCTGCGCTGGAACGGCGGCTTCACGCTGTTCATGGTCACAGTCGACATGCTGGTACTGCATCTCTACCAGGCCGTGCTGGCATAGCGGTCCCGGCGGCAGCCTTTGGCCCTGGGACGTTTGCGCTACGATCGCGTTAAAATCTCGCCGTCGGTCACGACGCAATATCGAATCAATCGGGGGAGGGAGGCAGGCTGTCATGGCAGGGGTTTTCGTAAGCTACCGACGTGACGACAGCCAGGGCTTTGCCGGCCGACTGTCCGATGATCTCAGCGAGATCCTGGGTGCCGAGCGGGTATTTCGTGATATCGAGATCCCGGTTGGCAGCGACTTCACCGAGGTCCTGCACCGCGCGATAGCGGCCAGTGACGCGCTGCTGGTCGTGATCGGTCGTCACTGGGCGTCGCAATCCGAGCATGGCCACGGCAGACGATTGTTCGCGCCGGATGACTGGGTGCGCGCCGAGATCGAGGCCGCTTTCGCGCAGGGCAAGCAGGTGATCCCGGTGCTGGTCGGTGGCGCAGAAATGCCGCCTGCCGACAGCCTGCCCGACAGCATTGAGCGGCTGGCCCGTTTGCAGGCCGCGGTGCTGACCGACCGCCGCTGGGACAGCGAGGTCAGGAACCTGGCCGCCTGGCTGCGCTCGCTTTGCCCGGCGTTGGCCGGCGGGCGCGTGCAAGCGCCGCGCGAAACCCCGCCTCGCGCACGACGCAGATCGCGCGATCCGACCCCGCATCGCCGCAGTGCGCGCACCCGGCCGCCGGGTCTGGTATCCAATCTTGCCCGCCAGATGCTGCGCGCGACCGGCCGCGCGCTGAAAAAGATGCTTTCGCTTGCGTTCGTTGCCGCGCTGATCTACGCCGCAATCCGCTTGTTCGGCGACGACAGCACGCTGCGTTCGCTGGACCGGTTCGAGGCCCGTCTGCACATCGGTTGGGAGCGGCTGCAGGCCTACCTCGCTCGCCTCTGATTCCCGGCCGCCAGGTCAGCGAAGTGCCGCCAGTCTTGCGGAGACCTGCGCGATGCGCACGACCGTGTCTATTCCGCCCCATCCTGATCGACTAAAGGCACGAATGCGACGCCCAGGACCGCGTGGTGCGTGGTGTGGCCCCGGGAGTCCCTCTCGAACAACATGAGCCGCTGTGCGGCATGCGGCTGACCGACCGGGATCACCAGGCGGCCGTCGGGTTTGAGCTGCTCGATCAGTGCCTGCGGGGTATAGGGCGCGGCCGCGGTAACGATGATGCCGTCATAGGGCGCATGTTCGGGCCAGCCGGCGTAGCCGTTGCCGTTGCGTATCCGCACATTGTCGTAGCCGAGCCGCGCGAGCCGTTCGCGGGCCTGCCGGGCCAGCGACGGGACCCGTTCTATGCTGTAGACGGTCGCGCACAAACGTGCGAGCACGGCCGTCTGATATCCGGAGCCGGTGCCGATCTCGAGCACGCAGTGCGCCGCCTGCGGGGCCAGCAGATCGGTCATCAGCGCGACGATGTAGGGCTGCGAGATCGTCTGGCCCTGGCCAATCGGCAGCGGTCCGTTGTCGAACGCGGCCGCCTGCATTTCGTCCGGCACGAACGCGTCGCGCGGGACCTCGGCCATCGCTCGCATCACCCGCCCGTCAAGCGCCTCGCGCCCGATCATTTGTCGCGTGTAGGCAACCTCTGCCCGAATGTCCGCGAGCATACGCTGCATGCCGAGTTCGCGCCTGCGATCCATCAGCTGGTGCCCTCCTGCCACGATGACAGATAGCGTTGCTGCTCTTCGCTCAGGCGGTCGATCTGCACGCCGAGCGCCGCGAGCTTGAGTCGTGCGACCCGCTGGTCGATCTCGAGTGGCACATCGTGCACCTGGGGCGCCAGCGGCTCAGGCCGCGTTGCCAGATGGACGGCGCACAGCAGCTGGTTCGCGAAGCTCATGTCCATCACCGCCGAGGGGTGGCCCTCGGCAGCGGCCAGATTGACCAGGCGCCCCTCGGCCAACAGCCGCAGGCGGCGGCCGTCCGGGAGCAGGTATTCGTCGACCGACGCGCGTGGCCGCTGCCGCTCCACGGCGAGGGCCTGCAGCGCCGGTATATCGATCTCGACGTTGAAGTGTCCCGAGTTTGCCAGCACGCAGCCGTCCTTTGCGACCTCGAGGTGCGCCGCGCCGATCACATGCTTGTCTCCGGTCGCGCTGACGATGAAATCCGAGTGCGGGGCCGCGTCGATCAACGGCATCACCCGGTAGCCGTCCATCGTCGCCTCGAGCGCACGCAGCGGGTCGACCTCGGTCACGACCACGTGGGCGCCATGCCCCCGGGCGCGCAGCGCGATGCCGCGTCCGCACCAGCCGTAGCCGACCACCGTGAACGTCTTGCCGGCAAGCAGGATGTTGGTCGCGCGGATGATGCCGTCGAGCGTGCTCTGGCCCGTCCCGTAGCGGTTGTCGAACAGGTGCTTGGTCATTGCGTCGTTGACCGCGATGACCGGGAAGCGCAGTTGTCCCGCGGCAGCCATCGCACGCAGCCGGAGCACGCCGGTTGTGGTTTCCTCGGTGCCGCCAAGCATCGTCTCGAGCAGCCCGCTGCGGTGGCGATGGATCTCGCTGACCAGATCGGCCCCGTCGTCCATCGTGATCACCGGCCGGTGATCGAGCGCGGCATCGAGGTGCCGATAGTAGGCCTCGGTCGACTCGCCGCGGATAGCAAAGACCGGGATGCCGTAGCGCTGTACCAGCGCGGCCGCCACATCGTCCTGGGTACTCAGCGGGTTGCTCGCGCATAGCACCACGTCGGCGCCGGCCGCCTGCAGTGCACGCGCCAAGTTTGCCGTCTCGGTGGTGATGTGCAGGCAGCCCGACAGGCGAATTCCCTGCAGCGGTCGCGCGTCGACCAACCCCTGCATCAGTCCCTTGAGCACAGGCATCTCCTGCCAGGCCCACTCGATGCGCTGCACGCCCTGTGGCGCGAGTCCCGGGTCACGTATATCGGATGCTTGCATGACCTGTTTGCGGCCGTCTGCGCGGTCGGTCCCCCTTTCCTGTCGTGCCAGGCCGGCGGCAGGGACCGCCGTCCGTTCCATGCTTCCACTATATCCGATCCCGTCGACCGCAGGCGGGCGGCGTCACCGTGAACGGCGATGCGCCGGGCCATCCAGCGGGCGGGAGTTCCGGCGGGCATCTATGCTATCCGGATGAGCCCATGGAATTTCGCGGCCGACCCTCTTCGCGCGACGTGGCGCTAGGCGCATGGACTGGCCCGCCCCGCCGAACGACCATGCGTACTGGGCGCTGCTGCTCACGGCGGCGGCGCTGCTGCTGTTCACGCGGGAACGCATTGCGCTGGAGACCTCCAGCCTGTTCGTGCTCGTCGCGTTGACGCTCGGGTTCGAGTTGTTCCCGTTCGAACAGGCGGGACGGACGCTGCATGCGGGCGACTTCTTCCTGGGCTTTGGCCACGAGGCGCTGGTCGCCGTCTGTGCGCTGATGATCGCAGGACAGGGACTGGTGCGCACCGGGGCGCTGGAACCCATCGGGCGTCTGCTGTCACGCGCCTGGGAAACGGCGCCGTCCCTGTCCCTACTGCTGACGCTTACCGTGGGTGCCGTGCTGAGCGCCTTCGTCAACAATGTCCCGATCGTCGTGCTGCTGCTGCCGATACTGATCAGCGTCTCCTTACGCACTGGGACGCCCGCGTCGGGGGTGCTGATGCCGATGGGCTTTGCGACGCTGGTCGGCGGCATGAGCACGACCATCGGCACCTCGACCAACCTGTTGGTGGTCAGCGTGGCCAGCGACCTGGGGCTGCCCAGGCTGCAGATGTTCGACTTCTTCCTTCCGGTCTCAGTCGCCGCCGGCGTCGCGATGCTCTACCTCTGGCTTATCGCCCCGCGTCTGCTGCCAATCCGCCATACTGACCTCGACGACGCCACAGCGCGTATCTTCGCGGCCCAGCTCCTGGTCACAGCGGACGGTTTCGCGGACGGCAGGACACTGGCCGAGGCGGTTGCCAAGGCCGGCGGTGAGATGCGCGTCTCCCGCATATTGCGCGGTGACGAGAGTTTCCTGTTGCCGTTGCCTGATGCGGTGCTGCGTGCCGGTGACCGGCTGCTGCTCAGCGACAGCGCAGAAAACCTCAAGGAGTACGAGAGCACGCTCGGGGCGGCGCTTTACTCCGGAGATGCGCCGGTGGACGAGCACAACCCGCTGCGTGCCGAAGACCAGCAGTTGGCCGAGGTGGTCGTGACCCAGGGCTCGTCACTGGACGGCGCCAGCCTGACCGGGTCACGCTTCGCCGAGCGCTATCAGTTGCTCACGCTGGCCCTGCACCGCGCCGGCTGGCAGTTGCAGGCGATTCGCAGCGGTATCCACGAGGTGCGGCTGCGCGTCGGCGACGTGGTGCTGATCCAGGGCTCGCGCGATCGACTGGCCGAACTCAAGCGTGGTGGTGACGTCCTGGTGCTGGACGCTACCGCCGATCTGCCGACCACCCAGCGTGCACCGATCGCGCTGGGCATCATGGCCTGCGTCATCCTCAGTGCGGCGTTTGGCTGGCTGC
Source organism: uncultured Chromatiaceae bacterium (assembly GCA_965364465.1). Taxonomy (GTDB): domain Bacteria; phylum Pseudomonadota; class Gammaproteobacteria; order Chromatiales; family Chromatiaceae; genus Thiosocius. The sequence goes on along the minus strand of CBDTXT010000225.1, from coordinate 175 downwards.
CGATTGCGATCAGCGCCACGGCCGGGGTGCTGCTGATGCTGGCGACCGCTTGCCTGAGCTGGCGGGATGCGGCACGCGCGCTGAACACGCAGGTGATTCTGATAGTCGTCGCAGGCCTGGCGCTCGGCGCGGACCTGATCGAAACCGGTGCGGCTGATTATCTCGCCACCCTGTT
>CBDTXT010000224.1:0-5574 GCA_965364465.1 uncultured Chromatiaceae bacterium | reverse complement strand
CAGCTGAACGATCGGCCGGTCGACGCCGCCTAATCGTTGTCCCCGAGCTCCGGGTCCCATCCCAACGCGCGCGCCCGCGCGACCGCGGCATCGTAAATCTCGCGATGCCTTGCGGCGAGTTGCGGTGGAAGATTCGACGCGAGGTGGCCGTACTTTTCCCACTCGCTGGTGACCTGGTCATAGAGTGCCTGAACTCTCTGGCTGGTCCATCCCTCGCAGGTTTCTGTCTCGGGTACCAGGCCGAACAACCAGGCATCCCGGATGATATTGCCGGTCGCGTTCATCGCCCCGCGCGGCTCCTTGTCGATACCGATGTATTTCTTCTGCCCGCGCATTTGCCAATCTCGTTCCAACGTGTAGCCTTGCGTACAATTCTAGCAAGCCGCGCCCAGGCACCGTCCCCCAATGTCAGCATCACGCAGCACCCAGCTCGACTACCTGCGCCACGGCGAGCCAGCCGGCGGCAGCCGATTCCGCGGCAATGGTGTCGACGACCCCCTGTCCGAGAAAGGTTGGCAACAGATGCGTGACACCACCGCTGGGATCGCCGGCTGGCAGCGGGTCATCAGTTCACCGATGCGCCGCTGCCGCGAGTTTGCCGTCTCGCTGGCCACCGCGCGCGGCATTCCGTTGGAGGTACTGCCAGACCTGCGCGAGGTGGGGTTCGGCGCCTGGGAGGGCGTGCCGCGCGACCGGTTGCGCACTGAGCGCACCGCCGAGTACGAAGCCTTTTACCGCGACCCGGTGCACAATCGCCCGGCCGGCGCCGAACCGCTCGATGCGTTCGGCTCGCGCGTCGCAGCGACCTTCGAGCAGTTGCTCGATGCCTACGCCGGAGAGCACCTGCTGGTCGTCTGCCATGCCGGCGTCATCCGGGCCACGCTCGGGTACGTCACCCGGCTGCCCGCGATCCATTGGTACCGCGCCGAGGTCGACCATGCGGCAATCACGCGTCTCGCGCACGACGGGCGGGGCGCCCGCCTGGTGGCGCACAACTGGCGGCCCGCGCTGTAGAATAAAAAACCACAGCGCACGGGAATCGTTTTCCTGGGGCGCGCACCCCGCCGATGCTGCACGGAGACCTGTATGGCCTTTGCCCGTCTCGCCTTCCGGACCCTGCTGAGCCTGCTGGCCCTGTTGATCGTAATCGGCGTGCTCCTGCCCTCGGCCTCGCACGTCGAGCGCAGCATCCTGATCGATGCGCCAGCCGGGCGGATCTTCCCACACCTCAACGGCATGCGCGCCTTTCATGCCTGGTCGCCCTGGGCCGACGTGGACCCCGATACCCGCTATGAGTTCAGCGGACCGGACCAGGGCGTCGGCTCGCGCATGGTCTGGCAGAGCGGCGACGGGCGGGTCGGCCATGGCAGCCAGCAGATCACTGCAAGCATCCCGACCGAGAGGGTGGAGATGCAGCTCGAGTTCGGCGACAAGGGCGATGGGACCGCGACCTTCCTTCTTGAGCCGGAGGGCGACGCGACGCGGGTCCGTTGGCAATTTAGGACCCAGTTCGGCTGGGACCTGTTCGGTCGCTACGTCGGACTGATGCTCGACAGCATGATCGGTGCCGCCTACGACAAGGGCCTGAGGACCCTCAAGGCCCAGATCGAACAGACATCCGAGCGTGTCGACAGCGCATCGCCGTCGACTGCGGGCAGTTGAGTGACACGGCTTGACGGGCTGGGTATCGGCCCGGGGCACGCACCTGTCCGAACCATCGGGCAACACGCCGCTTAGCGCCTTGCAATGCCGACCCACAACAGGACCAGGAGTACCAAGCCGGCCAACAGCCCCGGGAGTTCACTGTCGACCCGCCACCAACCTCCGGCCACCAGGAACAGGCCGCACAGGACCGTGAGCCCGAGTAATACAAAGACTGTAGCGAACCAATGCTGGCGCTGTTTCGACATCTTTATACTTGCGGTGCTGCCTATCATTAAAGAGGAAACCGGATAATGACAGAAGCACTCGGGCACGACAGCTACCTGATAGACACCGGGCTCTACCGGCCTCGACACGCCGGCTGCTACCTGATCCAGGACCGCGGAGAGCTTGCGATCATCGACACCGGCACCCAGCACTCGCTGCCACGCGTGCTCGACGCGATCTCCGCGATCGGGGCCGAGCCGGAACAGGTTCGTTACGTGATCCCGACCCATGTGCACCTGGACCATGCGGGCGGGGCTGGCCAACTGATGCGCGCCTGTCCCGCGGCAACGCTGATCGTGCACCCGAAGGGTCAGCCACACATGATCGATCCGAGCAAGCTGCAGGCCGGCGCAACCGCCGTGTACGGTGAACAGGCATTCCAGCGCGACTTCGGCGAGCTGCAGCCGATCCCGGAAGACCGCACGCTTGGCGCGGCCGATCTGCAGACCTTTGAACTGGGTGATCGCAAGCTGCAGTTTCTGCACACGCCCGGACACGCAAACCATCATGGTTGCCTATTCGACCACGCCAGCGGCCACCTCTACACCGGCGACACATTCGGTCTGGCCTACAGCGAGTTTCGCGCCGGCGACAGCGCATTGATCGTCGCGACCACCACCCCGGTGGCCTTCGATCCGGACGCCTGGATGGAAAGCCTGGATCACATGATGGCGCTCAACCCAAGCGCCTGCTGCGTGACCCATTTCGGGAAGATCGACCAGCCCGCCAGCCGGGTGGACATGCTGCGCGACAGCATCCGGGCGCATGTCGCAATCGCGCTGGAAGAGGAGAAACGTCCCCCCGAGGGCCGCGAGGGACGCCTGATGCAGGCGGTGGAGCGCCTGCTGGTGGCGGCCGGGACGGCACACAGCAAATTGCCGGAAGACGAGGTGCGGCAGATCTTTGCGTCGGACATCGAACTGAACGCGCAGGGGCTGCAGGTATGGCTGGCCAGGCGCGCCAAGCGTGGTTCCTAGCGCTTGAAAGCACACCGAACGCCCGCGCCCCGCTATACTCCGCCACATTTACCGATAACGAATATAAGAACATGCAGCAAACAGACGACTTACGCATCCAGGCAATCCACGAGGTGGAGCCGCCTGCGGCAGTCCACGAGCGTCACCCGCTCACGGAAACGGCGGCACAGACGGTCTTCGAGGCGCGTGATGCCATTCATCGCATCCTCACGCGGCAGGACGACCGGCTGCTGGTCGTGGTCGGACCCTGTTCGGTGCACGATGCGGACGCCGCGATCGACTACGCCCGGAAACTGATCCCGGTGCGCGACCGTCTCGCGCAAGAACTGCTGATCGTGATGCGCGTCTACTTCGAGAAGCCGCGTACCACCGTGGGCTGGAAGGGCATGATCAACGACCCGGACCTGGACGAGAGCTTCCAGATCAACAAGGGACTCAACCTTGCTCGGCAGCTGCTGTTGCAGATCAACGACATGGGACTGCCGGCCGGCACCGAATTCCTCGATCTCATCAGTCCTCAATATGTAGCCGATCTGATCAGCTGGGGCGCGATCGGTGCGCGGACGACCGAGAGCCAGGGGCACAGGGAGCTCGCCTCCGGCCTGTCCTGTCCGGTCGGGTTCAAGAACGGGACCGACGGCACCGTCAGCATCGCGGTGGACGCGATGCGCGCCGCCGAGCGGCCGCACGTCTTTCTGTCACTGACCAAGGCCGGGCGCTCGGCCATCTTCAACACCCGCGGCAACCCGGACACGCATGTGATCCTGCGCGGCGGCAAGCGCCCGAACTACGATACGGAATCGGTGGCCGAGGCGGGCGAACAAATGGTCCAGGCCGGCGTCACGCCGAATCTGATGATCGATTTCAGCCACGCGAACAGTCGCAAGCAGCACGACAAGCAGGTCGAGGTCGGCGAAGACGTGGCCCGCCAGATCCGTCGCGGCAACCGCAACGTCATCGGCGTGATGATCGAGAGTCACCTGGTTGCAGGCCGCCAGGACCTCAACGGCAATGGGGACGGACTCATCTACGGCCAGAGCATAACCGATGCCTGTCTGGGCTGGCCGGAGAGCATGCCGCTTTTGGACAGGTTGTCCGACGCGGTCCGGCAACGTCGCGCGACGCCCTCGGACGAATAGCCCGAATCGGTGATGCCGAGCCTGGCGGGCCGTCGACTCAGAAATCGTCGAAGCCGGCCCTGCGGAACCAATCCCGGGCCTTGGTCTCGTCGCGTTCCACGCCGTTGCCCTCGCGGTACATCATGCCGATCGTGGTCATCGCCCCCTGCAGCCCCTGCTCGGCGGCCTTAGTGAACCACTGCATGGCCTTCTCGCCGTCCTGCTCGACACACTCGCCCTGCATGTACATGAACCCCAGGCCATGCTGGGCGAGGCCCATGCCCGACTCGGCCGCCGCCTTCATATAGCGATAGGCCATCAGCTCGTTCTCGACCATGCCGAGTCCGTTCTGGGCCATGATCGCCATGCGGTACTGGGCCTCGGGATTACCCTGTTCGGCGAGCGGCGCCAGCAGCCGCGTCGCCGTCGTGAAGTGCTTGGATTCGAACGCGGCGACGCCGCTGCTCAGATCCATGTCCAGACCGTCGTCCTGATTCATCGGTTTTCCTGCTCCTGTCGTTGCACGGCCATGGGCCGATAGTCGGCCGGGCGAATCGCCACCCGGCAGTGGACACCGACACACGACCGACCGCCGCTGTCGAAAAACGCATACTCGAACCACGGCGTGGCCCGCCCGCGCGCCATCAGCTGATCCCGAATCGCCTGCTCCTGTGACCCACCGATCGAAAAACGCAATTCGAGATCGGTGCGCGCCTCGCGGTGAAAATCCAGACGCAGCTCGCGGGTCCATATCCGATAACCCGGAAACAAGCGCTGGCAGGCGATCGCCGCGATCGGGTCGGCGAGACAGGCCATCGCACCGCCGAACATGCCGCCCCCCGGGTTTCGATTCGGCCGCAGCGGCAGCAGCAGGCGCGCCTCCCGCCAATCCCCGTCCAACGCGATCACCCGCACCCGCAGGGCCCGAAACGGCGGGCCGGCGATAGCCTGCGGCGAAGTGTTTCGGGCATCCACATCGTATTGCATCACCGTCGGGAGGCATTTAAACGCCGCAAAGCAGCGGGGAATTGCGCCGAGACGCCAGCGACGAAAGCACCGGACAAGCGCGGTACACTGTCGAATAATCAATCTAACACGCCCGACGACCATGCAGACAGCGCTTGCCGACTTCATCCGAGACACGCCCGAGGGCCGCGAGGCCGATCAGATCCTGCGCGCCTGTGTCCATTGCGGTTTCTGCACCGCCACCTGCCCTACCTACCAGCTGCTGGGCGACGAACTCGACGGGCCGCGCGGCCGCATCTACCAGATCAAGCAGGTACTCGAGGGCGATCCGGCCAACGCGATCGTGCGCGGGCACCTGGACCGCTGCCTCTTGTGCCGAGCCTGCGAGACGACCTGTCCGTCCGGCGTCAACTATCACCGCCTGCTCGACACCCCCACATGGTTCCTGACCGGTACCGATGAGCATGGCCAGAAAGTGCAGCAGGCCGCCGAGAAAAACAGGCTCACCCCGCAGGAACAGTGCGATCAGACGGTCGTCCGGTTTGCCTGGGTTCGCGGTCGAAGTTACGGCACCGGGCTCTTCA
>CBDTXT010000223.1:0-5601 GCA_965364465.1 uncultured Chromatiaceae bacterium | reverse complement strand
CGATCCTCATGTACACCTCGGGCACGACGGGCCGCCCCAAGGGCGTTCTACTGTCGCACGGCAATGCCGTCGCGGGTGGCCGCAACACCGCCGCCGGACACGGGCTTAATGCAGATGACCGCGCCTTATGCGTCCTGCCGCTGTACCACATCAATGCACAGATGGTGACGGTAATGGGACCGTTGGTCACTGGTGGCAGCGTCGTGATGCCGCATCGCTTCAGCCCGTCGACGTTCTGGGCGCTGATCGCTGAACAGGCCTGCACCTGGTTCAGTGTGGTGCCGACAATCATTGCCTATCTGCTGGAGCATGCAGAACGCGAGGGTTTCGACCGTGAGGCGCTTGGGGGCCTGCCCGCACTGCGTTTTGGTCGCTCGGCGTCGGCGCCGCTGGCGCCGGAGATGCACAAGGCCTTCGAGGAAAAGTTCGGTGTTCCGATCGTCGAGACGATGGGACTGACCGAGACTGCGGCGCAGATACTGTCCAACCCGATGCCGCCGGCAATGGCCAAGTACGGGTCGCCGGGTTTGGCGGTGGGCAACGAGGTCAAGGTCGTCGATGAGGACGGCAAGGAATGTCCCCGTGGCACGCCCGGCGAGCTGATGATTCGCGGTGACAATGTTACCAAGGGTTACTACAAGAACCCGGAGGCTACGGCGGAGGCGCTAGAGCCGGACGGTTGGTTGCATACCGGAGACGTGGCCTATTGTGACGACGACGGGTTCTTCTTCATCACTGGTCGGATAAAGGAACTGATCATCAAGGGCGGTGAGAACATCGCGCCGCGTGAGATAGACGAGGCGCTTTATCAGCACCCGGCGGTGCTCGAGGCGGCCGGCTTCGGGATGCCGGACCCGCGTTATGGCCAGGAGGTGATGGCGTGCGTGGCGCTGAAACCGGGGACAATCTGTTCCGAGGGTGAGTTGTCGGAACTCTTGGAGGACCGCCTTGGCGCTTTCAAGAAACCCAAGCGGATTTACTTCATGCAGGATCTGCCCAAGGGGCCTTCAGGCAAGATTCAGCGATTGAAGCTGCCAGACTTGGTTCAGCAGCAGATTGAGCACGCATCGCGATGAGCCACGGCATCTGTTGAGCGGGTCGCGCTAAGGAAAGGAAAATGTTCAATAAAATACTGGTGGCTCTGGACGGTTCCGACCATGCGCAGAAGGCGTTGGACACGGCGATCAAGTTGGCCCAGCGCTGCAATGCCGAGTTGATCCTGTTCCATGCGATGCAGTTCGGCAACCTGGGCCCAGCCTACGATGCAATGGTCACGCGCTCCGCACGCGAGGTCTATCAGTCGCTGGCCGATGAACAGGCCAACGCGATTCTGGGTGCCGCCGAACATGCCGCGACGGGACAAGGCGTACAAAACGTAACGCGGCTCAAGGAGGCGGCGGACTCGGCCGCCGGGGCGATCATCGCAGCGGCCGAGTCTGGCGCTGTCGAGCTGATCGTCGTCGGGACCCGTGGGCTCACAGGGCTGCGCGAAATCGCGATGGGCAGTGTCGCTCATAAGGTGACGGCGGCGGCCAATTGCCCGGTGCTGATTGTCAGGTAGCGTGCGTATCCCTATGCCTACCGTGCCAGCGTAGCTGCACCGCGATGGATCTGGATCACGCGACGTTCGCACTGCTCGCGGGCGTGTTGATCCTCGCAGGATTCGTCAAGGGCGCGATCGGATTCGGGCTGCCGCTAGTCGCGTTGTCGGTGCTCACGGTGTTTCTGTCCAAGGAGTGGGCCCTGGCGGTGATGGTTCTGCCGGTTGTGTTCAGCAACCTGTTTATCGGTTTCGATCGAACGTTGTTCGTCCCGTTGCTGTACCGCTTCTGGCCAACCATCGTGGCAGCTGGTGCTGGTCTGGCGGTTGGTGTCATGGGGCTGGGTTGGTTGCCGCAGGATGGGTTCCTGCTCGTGGTGGGTCTGGTCGTGATGACCTTCGCCCTGTTCGAGCATTTCAGGCTTGTGCTGCCCGTACCCGCCGCGCATGAGCGGGCTGTCGGGGTGGGTGCCGGGCTTCTGGGGGGGCTCTTGGGCGGTATATCGACTGCCTTCGGTCCGCCATTGGTGATGTTCTTCACGGCGTTGCGGTTGCCCAAGGACCAGTTCGTGGCGGCGATCGGGGGGGTATGGAGCTTCGCTTCGGTGTTCATGATCATCGCATTCCACAGTGTGGCGATTCTGGACAGCGAGCGCATGGTCTGGTCGGCGGCCGCCTGTATTCCTGTCGGCCTGGGCCTGTGGGTCGGTGTCCACTTGCGCAACCGCATTCCGCAGGCGCCGTTCCGGCGCCTCGTCGTGTTCGCGCTGCTGATACTCGGCGCGAATCTGATCCGTCGGGGGCTAGGGTGATCCCTCGGGCCGATTGACGCCGGCCCCCGGAAACGCCGCCGGTCGGCCGCACCTTGCTGGACCGGCGATGTCCCCTTCGACGCCATCCGAGACCCACTGCCTGTCACGCGGTTGCCGCAGTCCTGGCATCAAGCGACGCTTGACCGGTTCGCGCTTAGGCAGGCCGTGTTCTCAAGCTGCTGCAAATGCGATTGACCGTCGGCTTGCGCGGGCCCGCCTCCTCGATCGGGTCCGTAGCCAAGTTCGGGCGCTGGCCTGTGAGACCTTCCCGGGGTCGACGAGGCCGCGGACTGGCGTGTTGGCCGGTGCTGCTCTGCGAAAGGGCGGGCGACAGCGGCAATCTGACCGCGATCAACATCCTCACGTCCTTACAGTACAGACAGCTTGCACACCACGCACCGTACGATCGCCAAGTGGCAGATGCCTGCTCAGACCGCTGGCCCCGCGGAGGTGGTGGGGACAGGGCATCGTCGATGCCTACGTCCGCGTTTCTTCGGTTGCGACGGCGGCCGACAGGAGATCCTTTTCGTGGCGGGCCCTCAGGAGCAGCATCAGCAGGGTACCCAGCAGCATGACAAACGCCGCCAGATACAGACCGCCGGCATAGCTGCCGTCACCCTCGGCCAGCTGGCCGGTGACGGCCGGGGCTATGATCTGTGCGATTCCGTAGGCGACCGTCATCTTGCCCATCATCTTGGCCGGTCGGGTGGGGTAGAAGCGTCCGGCCATCGTCAGAACGAGGCTGACGATACCGATGAAGGTGCCGCCGAACAGTGCGGCACCGAGCAGTGTCATACCGAGGTTGGGTATCAGCATCGGGACTAGGATCCCGACGATCTGTAGCACGAAGGCGCTGATCAATGCATTGAAATCGCCGACACGTCGGGCGATTAGGTCCCAGAGAATGCACGCCGGTGCAGCGGCCAGACCGATCATCATGAAGGTCCAGGAACCTTTGCCCTGCATTCCCGGCAACTGCTCGACGATGGCGACGATGAAGGTGGCGCTGATCACATAACCGACGCCGGCGCAGAAGTAGGCCGCCATGAACAGTCTCAAGAACGCGGCGCTGGGCGGCCGGTCTACCATCGCCGCTCCACGCTTGGTGACTGTCTGGACCTCGGGCCGCGGTAACCAGGCCCAGGCCGGGATCGCCATCAGTACCCCGACTGCAGTCAGCAACACCCATTGCTCGCGCCAGTCGAGGGCCGGATGCATCAGTTCGACCGCGATGGCGCAGAAGGCGATGCCCAGACCGATGCCGCCGAAATGGATGCCGAGCTCGCTGCGATGATCGTGGCGGATCAGCCAGTGCAGAATCAGTCCGGAGCCGAGCAGCAGGCCGGCGGCGCTGCTCAGGCCGGCTACAAAGCGCATCGCCGCCCACACCCAGAGGTTTTCGGCCAGCGCCATACCCACAGTGGTGAGCAGTGCCACTATCAGGCCGGCCCGGTACAGGCGGTCCTTGAGCACGATGTCGCTGGTCAATGCGGCGATGATTGCGCCGCTGAGGTAGCCCGCGTAATTGATCGCCGCCAGCCAGCCGCCCTCAGCGATACCCAGTCCGGCCTGTTGTTGCATCAGCGGTAGCAAGGGCGTGTAGGCGAAACGGGCGATACCGAGTGTCAGCACCAAGCTGATGATGCCGGCACTTAGGACCTTCAGGCGCTCTGTGTGCGGATTGGCCATGATGGCTCCCCGGTATTGTCACGACGCAGGGTACAGGCCTTGCTGCCCAGACAACAAAAGGGAATTGCCAGGGTGTCGTCATCAGCAGGTATGCTGGGGCCTGGCAGCACGCTGCGGATACCCGTCGACAGAGCCGAATTTTCTTGGATGAGGCGCAGTGCGCGCTGGGTACCCGCCGTATACGGGCGAAACTGCAACGCAGCCCTGTGGGAAGCGGGACTGTCCCTCCGCGGTGGGCGCGCCGCTCAGGTGGTCGGACGCGGGATCAGTTCAGGATCGACAACGCCTTGGAATGGAACTCGCGCCTGTATAGCACCAGGGCCACCCAGACAGTCGCCAACAGAAACAGCCAGGCATTGAGAAACCAGCTCAGCTCGGCGAGGGCGAAATAATAGGCGCGCATGCCGTCGTTGAAGTGACGCGCCGCGAGATTGCTGAGCCGCGCCAGTCGCTCGGCCTGCTTCCGACCGTTTTGTTCGGTCACCTTCTGCGGCATGGGGATCGCGGCCAGCAGCGTGGCGCAATAGGAGTGCTGCCGTATCGACCAGGTAAACTTGAAGAAGCCGTATACAAAGATCAGGGCGAGTACGGCGACTTTGAGTTCCCAGAGTGCGAGCGGTGTCTGCTGGGCAAACGGGATCTCGCGAAACAGCTGATTGACCTGATCTCCGACACCGAGAAGCGCAAAGGTACTTGCGAGGATCAGCAGCGTGGTGGAGGCGAAGAAGGTCTCCTTGCGCACCAGTCCGTTGATCACCTGACTGTCGACGATCCGATTTTCGCGTTCCAGCAGGTTATGGGCCCACTGTTCGCGGACCCGGTTCATTGCCGCAAGCAGGCCCCGTTGTCTGTTCAGATTGCAGCGTTTCGTGTAGACGACATAGGAAATCCATACGCCGACGAACCATGCCAGGGCTGCGACATCGAGGATCGGAAGCATCTGGGCGGTGTTATCTTGCACAATCTGGCCGTGTCGCTCAGGCGGCGTCTTCCTCGTCGTGATAAGTGCACTCGGAGGTGGCCATGCGCGCAGCGGCGTGACGCAGCGTCGGTAGGTACTGGCGCAGTTCATCGAGTGACTTGCGCGCAGACGGGGCGTGGATCGCGATGGCGAAGCACATCTGATTGTCTTCGCCGATCACCGGCACGGCGATGGAGACCAGGCCCTCGAGAAACTCGCCGCTGTCGTAACCGATCCCCTCGTCGGCGATCTTGCGCAACTGCTCTTCGAGCACCTCGGGATCGGTGATTGTCAGTTCCGTGTGCCGCGATAATGTGAGGCTGTTGATCAGGCGTCGACGTGCGGCCGGTTTCATATTGGCCAGAAACAGCTTGCCGGTCGCCGTGCAGTGCAGTGGCAGGTGCGAGCCGACCGGCAGATGGATGCGGTACGGCCAGTTGGTCTCGATTCGGTCCAGATAGACGATCTCATTGCCGTCGAGCACGGTCAGGTTGCAGGTTTCGCCTACCTCCTGCGATAGCGCCTGCAGGATGGAGCGGCGGTGTGCGCTCAGCACCGAATTCGACATGGTCCAGGTCGCCAGATTGCGCAGCCGCTTG
>CBDTXT010000222.1:0-5603 GCA_965364465.1 uncultured Chromatiaceae bacterium | reverse complement strand
GCAGAGCGGCGGGCCGTTGATACTCTACTACGACACGCCTGCCGCAGGGCCGGACAGCAAGGCGATGCTGCAATGGTACCGGAAGCAGCTGGCCAAGCTCGGCATCGAGCTGGTCATCCGGGCCACCGACTATAATCGCTTCCAGGACAAGATGCTGAAGGGAACTGCGCAGATCTTCAGCTGGGGCTGGAACGCGGATTACCCGGATCCTGAAAATTTCTTCTTCCTGCTTTACGGCCCGAACGGCAAGGTCGAGTCGAAGGGCGAGAATGCCGCCAATTTCAGCAATGCGGAATTCGATGCGCTGTTCCTCAGGATGAAGGACCTGCCGTCCGGTCCCGAGCGGCGACAGGTGATCGATCGCATGGTCGAGATACTGCGCGGCGAATCGCCCTGGCTGTTCGGCTTTTTTCCCAAGGCTTTCAGTCTGCACCACGCCTGGTACAAGAATGCAAAACCGCACCTGATGGCGAACAATACGCTGAAATACAAGCGTGTCGACGGCGCCGCCCGCATCGCGGCGCAGCGCGCCTGGAATGCGCCCGTGCTCTGGCCTGTCGGCATATTGCTGCTGTTGCTGCTTCTGTCGATCATTCCCGCGGTCGCGGGTTTTCGCGCCCGCGAGAGGAGCCGCGCACTGTGAGCGCGTACATCATCCGCCGTCTCTTGTATGCGATCCCGATCCTGATCGGGGTGAACGCGCTAACTTTCGTGCTGTTCTTCGTGGTCAATTCGCCGGAAGACATGGCGCGCATGCACCTGGGGGGCAAGCGTGTCACCGATCAGGCCATCCAGGCCTGGAAAGAGGAGCATGGCTACGAGAAGCCCCTGCTGATCAACAGTGCCCGCGCGGGTACCGCGGCCTTTACCGACACGATTCTGTTTGAGAAGTCGCTGCGGCTCTTTCTGTTCGACTTTGGTCAGTCGGACAGCGGGCGCGACATCAGTCACGACATCTCGCAGCGCATGTGGCCGAGCCTCGCGATCGCGGTACCGACGCTACTGGTGGGTCTGGCGGTCAACATCAGCTTCGCGCTGTTACTCGCGTTTTTCCGGGCGACCTATCTTGATTTCTGGGGCGTGGTGATCTGCGTCGCGATGATGTCCATCTCGAGCCTGTTCTACATCATCGGCGGCCAGTTCCTGGTCGGAAAGCTGTTGAATCTGGTGCCGATATCCGGGTACGACACGGGTGCGCATGCCTGGAAGTTCATGATCCTGCCGGTGATCGTCGGTGTCATCGGGGGCATCGGTGCCGGTACCCGTTGGTACCGGACGCTGTTCCTCGAGGAGATTCACCGGGACTATGTGCGTTCGGCGCGCGCCAAGGGACTCTCCGAGCACTGGGTATTGTTTCGTCACGTGTTGCGCAATGCGTTGATTCCGATCCTGACCGGCGTGGTCGTGGTGCTGCCGCTACTGTTCATCGGAAGCCTGCTGACCGAGTCGTTCTTCGGTATACCGGGACTCGGCAGCTACACCATTGATGCGATCAACAATCAGGACTTCGCGATCGTCCGTGCGATGGTGTTTCTGGGTGCGGTGCTCTACATCATCGGGCTGCTGCTCACCGACATCTCCTACACGATCGTCGACCCGCGCGTGAGGCTGGACTGAGCGATGGAATTTCAGCCCGTCGTCCTGTGGACAGACGCTTTGGTCTATCTGCTGTTGTTGCTCACCGCGGCAATGGTCTGGCACACGCGGCGGCATCCGCACCTGATCGCTCCCTGGCGCCGTGTGGCTGGAAGTCGCACCGGGCAGGCGGCGATGGTCGTGCTGTCGTTCTATGTGGTGATCGGCCTGCTCGACACGCTGCACTTTCATCCCAGGACCGGCACGAACCCGCAGGGCGGGGCCGCCTATTCAACCGAGGTGCTCAGCCTGTTCGACGTGATCGCCGGGCCGCTGCGCACGGAGCGAGAGAAGACCTATTCGGCACCCTTCGCGACCCATTTGTTCAGCAAAGAGACGATCCAGCAGGAAGACGGCAGTACGCTGCGTGATTACCCGAGGCTCCTGTATGGCGGGGCCCACCTGGATGCCGATGGAGGCGGAAAGCTGGCGGATGTTCTGGTCAGGGGCGCGATCGGGGCGGTCGAGGGCGCACTGGCCTGGTTGCTTGTGCTGGTCGCGCTTTGTCGCTTCGATCTCGCCCGGCTGCGCCGCCTGCTCGGCGGCCATCTGGAGAACCCGTGGCATGTCGGTGCCTGGACGGCGCTGTCGGTCATGGCGCTGTTCGGTGCGCTTTGGGAACTTGCCGGTCATTATCATGTGCTCGGTACCGACAAGGTCGGCGAGGACGTGTTCTTCCAGTCGCTCAAGAGCATCCGCACCGGTCTGATCATCGGTACCCTGACGACGCTGGTCATGCTGCCCGCCGCGATCCTGCTCGGCATCATGGCAGGGTATTTCCGCGGCTGGGTCGATGATGTGATCCAGTATCTCTACACGACGCTGAACTCGATCCCGGGCGTGCTGTTGATCGCGGCGGCGGTGCTGATGATGCAGATCTACATGAGCAACCACGCGGACGAGTTCAACAGTCTGACCGAGCGCGCCGATCTCCGCCTGCTTTTCCTTTGCCTGATACTGGGCGTCACCAGCTGGACTTCGCTGTGTCGCCTGTTGCGTGGTGAGGCCCTGAAGTTGCGCGAACTCGAGTACGTGCTCGCAGCCCGCGCCTTCGGCGTCGGCCATTTCCGCATATTGCTGCGTCACGTGCTGCCCAACGTGATGCATATTGTGCTGATCACGATCGTACTCGACTTCAGCGGTCTGGTGCTCGCCGAGGCGGTACTTTCCTACATCAACATCGGCGTAGACCCGGCGACCAACAGCTGGGGCAACATGATCAACGGGGCACGCCTCGAGTTGGCCCGCGAGCCGGTTGTCTGGTGGTCGCTGCTGGCCGCATTCGGTTTTATGTTCACGCTGGTTCTAGCGGCCAACCTTTTTTCCGACGTCGTACGCGATGCCTTCGATCCACGCCTGAGACAGCAACGATGAGTGTAAAAGAAAATGCGATGAATCAAGCGGCCGACGCAGCCGGTTCATTGCTCGCAGTCGATGGCCTGTCGACCCATCTGGGCAACAGCGCCCGGCCGGTGCGCGCGGTCGACGACGTCAGTCTATGCATTCATCGCGGCGAGACGTTCGTTCTGCTCGGCGAGTCCGGTTGTGGCAAGTCGATGATCGCCTTGTCCATCATGCGCCTGTTGCCGCATTCAGGCAGGATCGTCGCGGGCGACATCCGGCTGGACGGTCAGTCGCTGCGTGCGCTGTCCGAGGCCGAGATGCGTGCCGAGCGCGGTGGCCGGGTCGGCATGATATTCCAGGAACCGATGACCTCGCTGAATCCGGTGATGACGGTCGGTGAGCAGGTCGCAGAGGCCGTGCGCCTGCACGATGCGGAGCATCGGGAGCGGGTGCGCACGCGCGTGGTCGAACTGTTCCGCGCGGTCGGTATCCCGGATCCGGAGCGCCGCGTGCACGAGTACCCGCATCAGCTGTCGGGGGGTATGAAGCAGCGCGTGATGATCGCGATGGCCCTGGCCGGTCGTCCGGAACTGCTGATTGCCGACGAGCCGACGACCGCCCTCGATGTGACAATCCAGGCCCAGGTACTCGATCTGCTAAAGGAGTTGCAGCGCGAAACCGGGATGGCCATCCTGTTGATAACGCATGATCTGGGCGTCGTGGCCGAAATGGCCGATCGGGTGGGCGTGATGTATGCAGGCCAGCTGATGGAGGTGAACGGCGTCGAGAATTTCTTCGCGGACCCGCAGCACCCCTATAGCCGCAAGCTTTTCCGCTCGGTGCCCAAGGCGGAGAAGCGCGACCAGGGTCTGGACGTGATCCCCGGCATTGTGCCGACACTGAATCAGGTCTTTGATCACTGCCGCTTCGCGGATCGCTGCGAACTGGTCCACGGCGCCTGCCGCGAAAGCCTGCCGCCATGGCACGGCGGGGCCGACAGCGGTTATCGCTGCCACCTTGGCCCGGAACAGGCGAAGACCCTGCGTGCCTCCGCATTGACGGCAAAGTCGCCTGTGCGAGTGACCGGAGAGCAGTTGCTCCACGTCCGGGATCTGAAGGTGCACTTTCCGATCAGTAAAGGCGTCCTGCGGCGCGTGACCGGGTATGTCAAGGCGGTGGACGGCATCGACCTGGTGATCACCAGCGGGCTGACCGTTGCGCTGGTCGGTGAATCCGGCTGCGGCAAGACCACGGTCGGCCAGGCGATCCTGCAGCTGATTCGGCCGACCGCGGGTCAGGTCTTGTTCGATGGCATCGATCTGGCTGGCGTGCGCGGTGCCGAATTGCGCCGGCTGCGCCGCGAATTCCAGATCATCTTCCAGGACCCGGCCTCGTCGATGAACCCGCGCATGCTGGTCGAGGACATCATCGCCGAGGGCTTGGTTGCGCAGCGACTCGGCGGCGATCGTGCGCAGCGTCGCGAGACCGTCGAACACCTGCTGCAGCAGGTTGGCATGCAGCCGGGCGCAGCCGATCGCTATCCACACGAATTCTCGGGTGGTCAGCGTCAGCGGATCGCGATCGCGCGCGCGCTGGCGCTGCGGCCGCGTTTGATCGTCTGCGATGAGCCGACCAGCGCGCTGGACGTCTCCGTGCAGGCCCAGGTGCTCAATCTACTCAAGGAACTGCAGAACGAGTTGGGTCTGTCGTACCTGTTCATTACGCACAATATCTCTGTGGTCGCCTATCTGGCGCACGAGGTGGCGGTGATGTACCTCGGGCGCATCGTCGAGTACGGTGAGGTGGGCCAGGTGCTGCAAAAGCCGCTGCATCCGTACACGACTGCGCTGCTGAGTGCGGTCCCGGTGCCGGACCCCGCGCATCAGCGCGAGGTGATCAAGCTGCAGGGCGATATGCCGTCACCGATCGATCCACCGTCGGGCTGCTATTTTCACCCGCGCTGCCCGCGGGTGATGCCGATCTGTCGCGCACATTATCCCGCTACGGTCGAGGCCGAACCGGGCCGGCGCGTCAGCTGTTGGCTCATGGTGCCCGAGGCCGAGCAGCCGCCTGCCGACACGGCAGTCGATCAGGCGGTATTGGGTGGCACAAGGCCCTGAGCGTCACCTGGAGTCGGCGACAAGCATCGCGTCGAGCGGTCGTCGTTCAGGCGTCCGGATCGATGAAGACCGTCAGTCGTTCACCCGGCTGGATGTAGCGCCCCAGCTGGTTCCAGCGTTTGAGATCCGAGACTGATACCTGAAAGCGACGCGCGATCTTGTACAGCGAATCGCCTTTTCGAACACGGTAGGATAGGCGCTGACGTGCCAGCTCGTTGGAAGGCTGCTGGCCAGCCACGACCGAGTCCGACAGGGGTATCAGCAGGTCGTCGCCGGCGCGGATGCGCGAATCCTTCAGTCCATTGGACTGCCGAATGGCCTGCACCGTGACCCCGTAACGTCTGGCGATCCGGCTCAGACTCTCGCCCGGCTGAATGCGGTGACGCACCAGTCGCAGTCGCTTTTCGTCGGGTAGCGACGCCGCGGCAAATTCGAAGCGATACACGCGGTCGACCGGGAGCAAGAGCTCGTGCTGGCCGGCGGGGCGACTCGTCCAGCGCTTGT
>CBDTXT010000221.1:0-5624 GCA_965364465.1 uncultured Chromatiaceae bacterium | reverse complement strand
TGGTGTCGAGCCGCCCCGACGTGCGCAGTACGCCGGTGCGCGGGATCAGGCCGAAGGTTGGTTTGAAGCCGACCACGCCGCAGTAAGATGCCGGCCGGATCACCGAGCCGCCGGTCTGAGTGCCGATCGCCAGCGGTACCATGCCGCTGGCCACTGCCGCAGCGGAGCCCGAGGACGATCCGCCCGGAGTGTGGCCGCTGTTGTGCGGGTTGCGGGTCTTGCCCGGGGCGAGATAGGCACACTCGGTGGTCACGGTCTTACCAAGGATCAGCGCGCCGGCGGCGCGCAGCCGCCCGACCAGCCAGGCATCCTGTTCCGGTCGGCGACCCGCATCCAGCGTGTTGCCGTTTTCGGTCGGCATGTCCTTGGTATCGATGATGTCCTTGATTCCGACCGGCAGGCCGTGCAGTGGGCCGAGCGGGCGCCCGCTCTGGCGGTACGCGTCGAGCCGCCCCGCCTGGTCCAGCGCCATGCGCGCATCCAGGAAGGCCCAGGCCCGAACCTCGGCATCGAGCGTCTCGACCCGGCGCAGACAGGCCGTAGCCAGTTCGACCGCGCGCAGCGCGCCGGCGGCGATTTGCTCGCGCGCCGCGAGTGCGCCCATCGCGGCCGGGTCCGCCGTGCTGTCGCCCATCATGCCGCCGTCAATTGCCATAGATCAGGTCGGGCAGCCAGTGCGTGATGCCCGGCACGTTGTACAGGATCACCATCGCGAACAGCACCATCGCGAGATACGGATAGTTGCCTTTGAAGATCTGATTGAGCTGCACATGTGGTGGTGCGATGCCCTTCAGGTAATACGCCGACATCGCCATCGGCGGTGTCAGGAACGAGGTCTGCAGGTTGAGCGCCACCAGGATCCCGAAGAACAGTGGATCGATCCCGAAGTGCGGCAGCAGCGGCAGGAAGATCGGCACGAAGATGATGATGATCTCCGACCACTCGAGCGGCCAGCCGAGCAGGAAGATGATCAGCTGCGCCATGATCAGGAACACGATCGGCGAGATCTCCAGGCCGGTGACGAACTCGCTGATGATCTGTTCGCCGCCGAGATAGGAGAAAACGGAGGAAAAGGTCCACGAGCCGACGAACAGCCAGCACACCATCGCTGTGGTGCGCACCGTCAGATACACCGACTCGCGCAGCCTTTGCCAGGTGAAGGCCCGGTAGACAAACGTCAGCAGCAGCCCGCCGAGGGCCCCGACTGCCGCTGCCTCGGACGGCGTCGCCAGGCCGAATAGGATTGCACCGAGCACCGCGAGGATCAGGAACGCCAGCGGGAAGAAGGACGTCATCAGCTGCCAGGCAACCTGCAGCGTCGAGATGTCGCCGATCTCCTCCTTGGTCGGTTTCGGCGCCAGATGCGGCTGCAGCATCGAGCGGGTGATCACGTAGGTCATGTAGAGACCGGCGAGCAGCAGCCCGGGCAACAGCGCACCGGCATACAGCTTCACAATGGACACACCGGACGCCGCCGCGTACACGATCAGCATGATCGACGGCGGGATCAGGATACCGAGTGTGCCGCCTGCACAGATGACCCCGGCGGCCAGGCTGGTGTCGTAGCGCGCCTTGAGCATCGCCGGAAATGCGAGCAGGCCCATCAGGGTCACGACCGCGCCGACGATGCCCGTCGCCGTCGCGAACAGGGTGCAGGTGATCAACGCGGCCACCGCCATCGATCCGGGTATCCGCCGCGCGGCGATGTTCAGGGTTTGGAACAGGCGTGCCACGATGTTGGCCCGCTCGACGATGTATCCCATGAACAGGAACAGCGGCACGGCGGTCAATACGTCGTTGTCCATGACCGAATAGGTCTGGTTCACGAACAGGTCGAAGATCCGGTTGTTGAACAGACCTTCCACCCAGAGCTCCATCTGCGTGAATTGATCGGCGCCGGCCTCGACCGCCTTGTTGTAGGCGCGCCACATACGGTCGGCGTCGAAATAGGCGTAATAGCCGAACATGATGCCCATCGCCATCAGCGTGAAGGCAACCGGGAAACCGAGCAGGATAATGAACAGGAAAATCCCGAGCATGAACAGCGCAATGATTGGATCAGACATGGTTCAGCCCCGCTGCTCGTCTTTGTATTCTTCTTTCAGGCCGCGCCCGTCCTCGCGGGCGGTCGCCGCCGCGAAATGGCCGGGGCCGACACCCTTCTGGCGCGCCAGCTGCACCTCGGTTTCTTCAATGTCCTCGGCGGCGATCAGCCACTCGCCGGTGCGGATGCAGATGATGCAGCGGAAGACCTGGGCGATGCCCTGAATGAACATCAGCACGCCGGCAGCCACGATTATCGTCTTGAACTGGAATATCGGTATGCCCGCGGGACTGTTCACGCTGACTTCGAGGTAGCGCCAGGAGCGCTCCGCATACTTCCAGCCGGACACGATCAGCGCGATGATGCCGGGAAAGAAGAAAATGATATACAGGAGCAGCTCGACGCGGGCCTGGGTGCGCGGCTTCCACAGGCGGTACACGAAGTCTCCACGTACGTGCCCGCCGCGCGACAGCGTGTAGGCGCCGCCCATCATGAACAAGGTGCCGTAGGTAATGTAGGAGAGGTCGAATGCCCAGCTGGTCGGCGCATTGAACCCGTAGCGAACCAGCACCTCGTAACCGACACCGATCGCCATGACCAGTATCAGCCAGGCAAATGCCTTGCCGAACCACGCAGACAGACGGTCTGCGAACTGTATGTAGCCGAGCATCGGCAGGTCCTCTCGTCGAATTGGGGCTCGCAGTCCGGGCCGGTGCGGCGCGCGACCAATAGCGCCGCGCCGGCCCGGTGTAGCGGATGGATCAGAGCTTCAGCTTGCCAGGGAAGTAGTGTTCGTAGGCCAGAGCCAGATCAGGCGAGTTCATCAGTTCATAGAAAACGACCCGCTCGACCCAGGCGCGCTGGCTGTCGAGCACCTTCTTCATGAAGGCGTCCTTTTCGAGTTCCGGAATGATCTCGTCCCAGGCATCGAGCTGCCCCTGGAGAATGTCCTTGGACGTACGGTGAACCGTGACCCCGTCTTGGGTCTGCAGTTCCATCAGGTCTTTGGAGTAGTTATCCATCGCGATCGCGGTGTTCGCGGTACTGGCCGATTCGACCCCGTACTCGAGGATTGCCCGCAGGTCCGGTTCAAGGTCCTCCATGAAGTCCTTGTTGAACAGGAACTCGAAGCTCTCGCTGGCCTGGTGATAAGAGGAGAGATAGTAGTTCTTGGCCACGTCCTGCGCACCGAAGCGGCGGTCCGACGACGGGTTGTTGAACTCGAATGCGTCGATGACGCCACGTTCCATTGCCGGTACGATCTCGCCGCCGGGCAGCTGGGCGACACTCATGCCCATCCGCTGCAACAGGTCGGCGGCCAGGCCGACGGTGCGGTACTTGAAGCCCTTTAGGTCGGCGGCCCGGTTGACCTCGCCCTTGAACCAGCCGAACGGTTGTGCCGGCATCGGGAAGCCGAGCAGCCCGACCACGTTGAGGCCCATCACATCCTGGGTCAGCTCACGGTAAAGCTCCTTACCACCGCCCGCATTGAACCAGGCCAGCATGGTCGTCGCGCTGCCGCCGAATACCGGCCCTGTGCCGAACAGCGACGCGGCCTTGTTTTTTCCGTACCAGTACACGGGCACCGAATGTGCTGCATCGAGCACGCCGTCGTTGACCGCGTCCATGACCTGGAACGCCTTGACCACCGCGCCGGCGGGCAGCAAATCGATCTTCAGGCGGCCGCCGGACATCTTCTCCACGCGGTCTGTGTACTGGCGCGCAAAGTCCATCCAGATATCGGACGACGGCCAGGAGGTCTGCATCTTGACGACCTTAGGTGCGGCGGCGGTGACGACGGCCGGTGCGCCGATCGAGCCCACGGCGACGCCTGCCGCCGCGGCCAGGCCACCCTTCAGGAATTTGCGTCTGCTGCTGCCGTCCGCGGCCGCTTTGTCCGTCGCATCAGTTTTTTGTTTCTCTTCACTCATCTCATTCCTCCAGTCTTGATTTTATCGCTGCCGTTCTCGCGGCCCTGTTCCGACGGGCCCCAATGTCTCAGCAGCATCTCTACTGCATTGCCTGCAAAGACAATCTAGACGCCAGCATGACGCCGATCCTATTTTTGTAAGCAACACAAGCCTTTGCTGGCCTCGCACCATGCGAACACAATCAATGCGGTGCAAAAGAACCCAACCCATCCGATCGCATGCAGCGATCGGCAGTCAGTATGGGGTGGTCGACCGAGGCCGACCAGTGCGACGCCGCGGCAACGCCAGGGTGTCTCGATGGCCTTGGGTCTGAACCGCAGGCCGAGGTCGAATCCTTGGTACGCATTATCACTGCATCTGTCGGCCCGTCCGGGGCTGAAGTCGCCCTCCCCCCCGCCGCACGCGCGCTGCGAAACGCCGACCGTTGTCGCCCGGCAACGCGGGTCGTATTAACCCACCGCCTGAGCGCCTTTGGGCCAATGCTGCTGACAGCGAGGTTACCGGCAGTTGCGCCAGTCGCCAATTCTTGTTTTTTTGCCTGATGGAGCGACATCTTCCTAGGGGCCGCTTGCTCTGCCGAAGGGGTCGGCCGCCCACGCGAACTTTGCGCAGTATAGCCGGTTCCGCCAAAGTGCGGCCTGACATGGGAGTTGCATTCGGCCCCAGGTCTGCTCATGTCACTCGACGCACTCGACACTGAGTTCGACCGCATTGCGCAGCGTGTTGGCCACGATGCAGCCGCGCTCGGCAATCGTCACGAGCTTGGCGAGTTCAGCGTCGGTACCGCCGTCGGCGCTGACCCGCATCCGGATGGCCGTATAGCGTGGCGGCGCATCGGCCAGGTCTCCCTCTATGTCTACGCGTGCGCTGCGCAGGCCGATATCACGGGCGATGGCTGCTGCGAGCAGATTACTCATGAAGCACCCCCCAAGACCCATCAGCAGCGCCTCACCTCCCATCGGGCCCTTGTCCTGTCCGCCCTTTGGGACCGGGCGGTCGATCGTCAGGTGGTGGTCGCGTGCCGCGGCGTCCGAGGCGGAATGGTCCAGCTGGGTGACGCTGGCATAAACAATGGGCATCGTCGGCCCTCCTATTTCATCGTCGGCATATGGAAATCCGCGCCGGCGCGAATGCCGGTCGGCCAGCGCGAGGTGACGGTCTTGAGTCGAGTGTAGAAATGCACCCCTTCCATCCCGTGCATATGCACATCGCCGAACAGCGAGCGCTTCCAGCCCCCGAAGCTGTGGAACGCCATCGGCACCGGGATTGGCACATTGACACCGACCATGCCGACCTGGACACGTGAGGCGAAGGTGCGCGCGGTGTCGCCGTCGCGCGTGAAGATCGCGGTGCCGTTGCCGTACTCGTGCGCATTGACCAGCGTGAGTGCGCTCTCGAAGTCGGGGGCGCGTACCACCACCAACACGGGTCCAAAGATCTCTTCCCGGTAGATGCGCATCCCGTCCGTGACCTCGTCGAACAGGCAGCCCCCAAGGTAGAAGCCGCCCGGGTGGTCGGATACGCGCACGTCTCGACCATCGACCACCAGCTTGGCGCCTTCCTCGACGCCAAGATCCACATACCCGCGCATCCGATCTAGGTGCGCCCGCGCCACCAGCGGCCCCATCTCGGCATCGGGGGCGCTTGCC
>CBDTXT010000220.1:0-5629 GCA_965364465.1 uncultured Chromatiaceae bacterium | reverse complement strand
TAACGGCGCCCGGCCATCGCGTGTACCGCGGGGTTTTCCGGGCGGCCGGCGTGGCGATTCGGGCCGCGTCGCCAAGACGCGGCTGTTGACGGCTGCCCGCTGGCTTGGGGATACTCCCCCGGGTTCGGGGGTAAAGGGCATCTTTGCCTGTCTGTACTCGTCGTTGACTGGATGTCTGACGATCTGTCCCACGGCGCGGTTCTCAAGGACGCTGATTTCGGCGGTCTTTACCAGCAGTTAGTAGCGATTCGCTGAACGTAGGTCGCCTGAAGGCAGGCGATGATCTGACGGCCTTGTTTCACGGACACCGGGTCCGGAGCGGCGCGTCTCGTTTTTTGGCTCGTGTCGGCACGCATTGCTCGTGCCGGCGGGCTGGCACCTAATCTGCTTGGGGGGAGGGAGATGGCTAATCGTGAAGTCGTGGTTCTGAGTGCTGTCCGTTCTGCAATAGGTACCTTTGGCGGCGCCCTGAGCGGCATGGAACCGGCCGATCTGGCGGGCATGGTCATGAAGGAGGCCGTGTCGCGCTCGGGCGCCAATCCCGAACTGATTAATTATGTGACCGTTGGCAACTGCATTCCGACCGAGTCGCGTTATGCGTACGTTGCCCGCGTCGCCGCGATCCAGGCAGGTCTGCCGATGGAGTCGGTCGCGATGGCGGTGAACCGACTCTGCTCGTCCGGCCTGCAGGGTGTCGTCAGCAGCGCACAGGCGATCATGCTCGGCGACTGTGATTACGGTGTCGGGGGCGGTGTGGAAGTCATGTCGCGCGGAGCCTACCTGTCGCCCGCGATGCGCAGCGGCGCGCGCATGGGTGACTCGACGATGATCGATTCGATGGTCGCGACGCTGACCGACCCGTTCGGTGTTGGCCACATGGGTATCACGGCCGAGAACCTCGCCGAGAAGTGGAACATCTCGCGCGAAGAGCAGGACGCTTTCGCCGTCGAGTCGCAGCGGCGTGCGGCGGCCGCCATCGAAGCGGGCCGCTTCAAGGATCAGATCGTCCCGATCACGCTGAAGAGCCGCAAGGGCGAGACCGTGTTCGACACCGACGAGCACGTGAGGCCGGGCACGACGATGGAAAAGCTGGCCGGCATGCGCCCCGCATTCAAGAAGGATGGCACCGTGACCGCCGGCAACGCGTCCGGGATCAACGATGGCGCTGCGTTCTTGGTATTGGCCGAGGCCGAGACGGCGGCCGCTGCCGGACACAAACCAATGGCGCGTCTCGTGTCCTATGCGGTCGCCGGCGTGCCCAACGAGATCATGGGCGAGGGTCCGATCCCGGCCTCCAAGCGTGTGCTGGAGCGCGCTGGTCTCACGCTGGACCAGATGGACGTGATCGAATCCAACGAGGCGTTCGCCGCGCAGGCGCTGGCCGTTGCCAAGGGGCTCGGGCTCGACATGGAAAAGACGAACCCGAACGGCGGCGCGATCGCGTTGGGCCATCCGGTGGGATGTTCCGGGGCCTATATCGCGACCAAGGCGCTTCATGAACTGCAGCGCATCGGCGGTCAGTACGCGCTGGTCACGATGTGTATCGGCGGCGGCCAGGGCATCGCTGCGGTCTTCGAGCGCCTGTAGGCGTTTCCGCAAGCTGGATCGAAGGCGCCGGACGCGCGTCGCGCTGGCGCCTTGTTGCGCATTAAGGTATCGGACCATGCCCCGGCGGTGTCGCGAGGCGGCCGGTCGGGGCGCGTCCGGGCCGTGCCGTGTCGGGCGAATCAGCTGTCGAGGTCTGTCGTATAGTCCTTCGGCGGCGGGGTCCAGCCGCGTTCGGTGCGGTCGTGCAACTGCAGCCTGTCCGATTCCATCATGTCCTTCAGCGTTGCCCCATGTTCGCGGGCGCGGGCGAGAAAGGCCCTGTTGCGCGCGATGTCGGGGTTTTCGTCCCAGAGTTCGTAGAGCTGGTCCAGCCCCGTCTGGTCGTGTTGGCGGAAGGCGTGCGACATCTTTTCGACCTTGAAGGGGTGTATTCCCAGCGTCTTCAACGTCTCCACGCCCATTTGCAAAGACCCCTCGAACACCTCGCGCACCGCGACGTCGACGCCGGCCTTTTTGAGCAGGTAGAGGTGATTGACGTCGAAGGCCCGGGCCAGGATCTTCACCTGCGGGTAGTGGCGTCTCACATACTCGACCATCTCGACGGCGCGCTCACGATCATCGATCGCGACCACGAACGCAGTGGCCTCCTCGATCCCGGCGGCGTGCAGCAGTTCGGGGCGCGAGGCGTCCCCGTAATAGCTCTTGACGCCGAACTTGCGCAGCATGTCGATAATCGCGGCCTCGTGATCGAGCACGACCGTCGGCACGTCGCTTGCCACCAGCAGGCGATTGATGATCTGCCCAAAACGTCCGATGCCCGCGATCACGACCGTTCCCTTCTCTTTGACGGTATCGTGCGCGGGGGCTGCGTCGTCGCTCAGGCGTGGTGCGATCAGCCTTTCGTAGGCGATGAACAGCGCCGGGGTCAACAGCATCGAGAGCGCAACGACCAGCGAAAGGGTTTGCGCCAGGTCTGGTGGCACAACGCCTTTTTGCAGGCTGAAACTCAGCAGCACGAAGCCGAATTCGCCGGCCTGCGCGAGACCGAGCGTGAACAGCCAACCGTCTCCGGGCGCCAGCCGAAACAGCCGCGCCAAACCGAACAGCACCAGCGCCTTCACCGCGATGACGCCCAGCGTCATGCCCAGCACCGCCGCGAACTGGCCGAACAGGACATCGAAATCGATGCCCGCCCCCACCGTGATGAAGAACAGCCCGAGCAACAGGCCCTTGAACGGCTCGATGTCGGATTCGAGCTCATGCCGGAACTCGCTATTCGCAAGGACCACGCCCGCGAGAAAGGTCCCCAGTGCCGGCGACAGGTCGACCAGGGTCATGAGTAATGCGATGCCGATCACGAGCAGCAATGCGCTGGCCGTGAAGACCTCGCGCAGGCGCGATTCGGCGATGAATCGAAACAGTGGCCGGGACAGGAAATGCCCGCCCAGCAGGACGAGTGCGACGGCGCCGATGACGACGAGCGCGTGGGCCCATCCCGGGAGACCCGCGACCAGGCTCATCGACGCATGCGGGTCGTCCGTGACATGTGCGGCCCCTGCGACCTCCGCCGGCACACTGCCCGTCAGTTCGGGCAGTGCCAGCAGCGGGATCAGCGCCAGCATCGGGATAACGGCGATGTCCTGGAACAGCAACACCGAGAAGCTCGCGCGGCCGCCCTCGGTCCGCGTCAGGCCCTTCTCGCTCAGTGTCTGCAGCACGATCGCGGTCGAAGACAGCGAGAAAATCAGGCCGATCGCGAGCGCGATGCTCCAATGGACGCCGATCAGCGATGCGCCGCCCGCGATCAGTAGCGTCGTGAGCGTCACCTGCAGGCCGCCAAGCCCGACCAGGCGGCTTCGCATCTGCCACAGCATGCCGGGCTGCAGTTCGAGCCCGACCAGGAACAGCATCATCACGACCCCGAACTCGGCGAAGTGCTGTATCTCCTGCGTCTCGGATCCGACCAGGCCGGCCACCGGTCCGATCAGTATCCCGGCCAGCAGGTAGCCGAGTACCGAACCCAGCCCCAGTCGTTTGGCGATCGGTACCGCGATCACCGCGGCGCACAGATAGATGAAGGCCTGAAACAGGAACCCGCCCATGGGTCAATCTCCCCCGATGACCTTGTCCAGGTCTTCGTTCAGCCGCGGCAGGTCGCCGGCGCGGCCGAGGTCGAGCCGATCGTCCCTGAGTGCTTCGAGCACCCGGAGCCAATCGGCGACATGACGGTCGACCCGTCCCTCTTCGACCGCAGTACGCGAGCCGAACAGCGCGAACGGCGGCAGATAGATCATGCCGCAGAGCAAGGCGGTTTGCTCCAAGGGGTGGAGCAGTTCGCGGATCGTGAAGTGGTTGTAGCCTTCCGCCCGATAGGCCGCCTCGGCCCCGCCGGCCGACAGTGCATCGAGAAAGATCTTGCCCCGTAAGGCCGTACCGTGCGAGCCGTAGGCGAAGCCGTACTCCAGGACGAGATCCTGCCATTCCTTGAGGATCGACGGTGTCGAATACCAGTACAAGGGATGCTGGAACACGATGACATCATGGCTCCGCAGGCGCCGCTGCTCCCGATCGATGTCGATCTGGAAATCGGGGTACTCGGCATACAGGTCGACCGTGGTCACGCCGTCAAGGCCGGCGGTCGCGTCCGCCATGGGCCGGTTGACCTCAGAACGTTCGAGCGAGGGGTGGGCGAGCAGTACCAGGACACGGCGCGGACCCGACATGTTAAGTCACCTTGTCCGGTTGATGGGCCAGCGGTGGCGAAATGCCGAGGCATCCCCGGTTTCCGTCGCAGCGGCGGCAGATTCTTTATACTGTTGAGCCCGACAGAGATAGTCAACTGACCTGCATACGGCTGCCCGCCTTCAGATGGGCCGGGCCGAATTCCTGCGGTCGCGAACCCGTGGGGCCCCTTCCGTTGCAGAGGGGCCCCGTTGCCGACGGTCTACTGTTGTTCCGAACTGCTCCAACTCACCGAGAAACCTTCGGTCTGTGCACTCACCGTCGTGCTCGAGGCGCTGCCCAAGACATAGCCGTCGTCGGGCTCACCATAGCCGTACGCGGGCGCCAGATAGCCGTGGTGGTCAGCGTGCCAGCCACGGCGGTGGCGGCCATGGCGCCGGCCGTGATCTGAAAATTTCGCGCGCTCGATGCGATCGCTGGCGCGGTCGAGTGCGCGGTCCAGGAGCCTTCGCTCCCTCGGGCTGTAATAGCCATCGCGTTCGAAACGACGCTCCATCCGCTTGATCTGTCGCTGCTCCTTGCGCAGGCGTCTGGTCTCGCGCCGTGACAGCTCACCGTCTTCGACCGCGCCGGCGATCCGCGCCGATTGTCGATTCTGGCGCCGGTCGACGCGCTGGTCGAAGCGGTGTGGGGCCGCGTCCCTGAAGTAGCCGCCCGAGTGACCTGCGGCCCCGGCGGGGCCATTCAGGCCCACGATGACGAGGGCGGCCATCGCCAAGAGATAGTTGCTTGTCTTCATGGTTCATCGTCCTTTGTCGTTTCTGGGTCGTGACGTTCGTGAAGCCCTAGCCAGGGGCTAGTGGGCTCCCTTCGGGCCGGTCCACAGGCGCCATCGCCTGTGTTTCGCTCGCTTGAATTAGCAACGGCTAGTCCGGCGCTCGCGAGCCTTGCCGATGACGCCTGTGGATCGGCTGAGTGTTACCGAACTTACCAAGCAGCCCACTAGTGGCGGCGCCGATGCGATCCGCTGCGATGCGCGGTGCGCTCGTTGTGTTTCGCTCGGTAGACGCGATTGCTGGCACGATCCATTACCCTGTTCAGTTGCCGGCGCTCGCGCTTGGTGTACCGGCCGTCACTGCCGAAGCGTCGGTCCATGCGCGCGATCTTCTTCTGGTCCTTGCGCAGCCGTCGGAACTCGCCCCTGCTGAGCTCGCCGCTCTGCCAGCCGTCCCGTATACGGCTACGCTGTTTGGACAGACGGCGATCGACGCGATTGTCGAAGCCGCCCCGTTTCTCTGCCCGTCCCCGGTCGAGGTGTGCGGTCCGGGTGTGACTAAAACGGTTGTCCGGCCCCGCGCGGCCTGCATGGCGATCGCTGACCGGATAGGCGTCCCGCCGA